>CAYQCG010000539.1:0-1975 GCA_964415925.1 uncultured Puniceicoccaceae bacterium
TCAGAGAAATCAGAAACCTGTCCATCATGAAACTGTCCGGCATTCTTAAGGATCTGAAGAGAATCCGCGTACTCCGAGCCGAGTTCAGGTGAGAGAACACGCTCTAAAGCATAGGCAAAGTCTGCTGCGGTGACCGGGTCGCCATTCGACCATAGAGCATCTTCCCGAAGATAGAACGTCCATGTCTTATAATCGGCGGAATGCTCCCATCTTTCGGCCACTCCAGGTTCAGGGAGATTGTCGTCTATGGGATGATGGCTAATCAGTCCTTCAAAAATAGCCTCGAAAATGTAGCTCTCCGGTGTACCCCGGCCCAGATGCGGATCCAGGCTGTTTGGTTCCGTTCTAATATTCCAGATCAGGACAGATTCCCTGACACCCTTATCGGCGGGAGATTCGGATGGTCCGCATCCTGAAAATATAACTACCAGGCCAAGTAAAACGAAAACGAATTTGTTCACTAACATCGTTGGAAATGCTAGCTTGATACTCGGCGAAGGCAATATGTGCGCGATGAATTAACTGCTACACTGTAGTACCATTCAAGGCACCACCTACTTTATACCGCTGGCGAGTCCGTCTTAATTTGATCTGTTCGTCGAGACAGGCTGAAAAATGATGAAACTCATTATCGACCCTTGGGGCGTATCGAGCGACACTTTGCCAATCTTGAGCTCTTGCAGCATCGCCCATAATTTTGAGAGTTTCTAAAAATTGATCACCTCCCCACCATGCGCCGCTGCGAGTCTTATGGATTATGGTCCTGAGACTTTCGATATCATGTTCGATCAAAGCAGCCCTGAGTTCTTCCATATATATCTTGAGATCATCAAGATAGGTTGCAGCAAGACGGGTGGTTTGCTCTATACTTTGTAAAACTTTGATGTTTTCATCAAACGCGGCAGCGATCATCGCCCGGCGGTCCGATGGGTCAATCGGCACAGGTTCATTCATGTGTGACAGTGGGGACATAACTTTAATTGGTGGATGCTTTCATTCAGTTACGCTCAAAAGATAGCCTATATTTCTGTAAAAACCGTTTACAGTTGTAGAGCACATATTGGGAAAAGCAATGGCATTCTTCAAAATTAATGTTAAAATTTATTCACACTAAATTTACATTTTACATTTTTAGTTACAGAAAGACCTACTTTAAAGATGATGGAAGATTATGACGCCGGCTTTTGTAATTTTCTGGGCAATTTTGTCTCAGACTCAAAAAGAGAAAAAATTGAGGAAACCCTGAAGAATCGGACCCGGAAAGTAACAGTGGTTCTGGAAGACATATACCAATCCCACAACGCCTGTGCGGTTGTCCGTTCGTGTGAATGTTTCGGAATACAGGATATGCATGTGATTGAGAATAAAAATGCTTTTGACCTCACTCTTGGTGTCGTCATGGGAGCGGCAAAATGGATTGAAATTCACCGCTGGAAAAACAAGAGCGAAAACACGAAAGCGTGCTTGATGGCATTGAAGAAAGAGGGTTATCGAATCTTTGCGGCCACACCCACAGCCAGGACCATCGTAGCTGATCTGGACGTGGACGGAAAGAGCGCACTCCTGTTTGGTACTGAAGAAAAAGGACTCACATCCACAGCGCTGGAGATGGCGGAAGATTGCTTTCGCATCCCGATGTTCGGATTCACCGAGAGTTTCAACATTTCCGTCAGCGTTGCCTTAAGTTTGTATGACATGACTAAACGGTTACGAGAAACGCGTGAAGACTGGTCTCTGTCGGAGGCTGAAACCAACCGACTACGTCAAAAGTGGTATGCCTCCTGTGTTAGAGAGCCAGAACTGCTGGCCCAACGTTACCGGGAAACAAAAGGAGGCATTAGTTTTCGCGGAAAATGAGGCTCGGATCGTCTGACTTGGAGAGATACCAGCCGATGGGCAGACATTCGGTGAATTTTCCTTCACTACGATAGCGCAGGCGATAGAGAGTGGCGAAATCGAAATGGGGAGCCTTAAT
>CAYQCG010000540.1:0-1974 GCA_964415925.1 uncultured Puniceicoccaceae bacterium
CGGAGCGCTAGCAAGATCACTGCTGAAATAATAAAAGCAGGTCGCAAGCTGAAGCCTATAGGGCGGGCAGGGGTCGGGATAGACAATATCGATGTCGAATCCGCCACCGAACAGGGTGTCATTGTTTTGAATACTCCCAGCGGTAATACAATAGCCACGGCGGAACTGACATTTACACACTTGCTGTGTTCAGCACGCCCGATTGCCCAGGCAAATGCCTCAATGAAAGCTGGCAAATGGGAAAAGAAGAAATTTGCCGGGATTGAATTGTATGGAAAAACAATTGGTGTCCTCGGGCTCGGTCGTATAGGTTCTGAAGTCGCCAAAAGGGCTAAAGCTTTTAATATGAAGGTCCTTGCCTTTGATCCATATCTCACTGAAGAGCGTGCAGGTTCGATGGAAGTTGAGAAATCAGATTTGGATACACTTCTTAAGGAATCCGACTTTATTACCTGCCACATGCCAAAGACTGAGGAAACCACGCATATCATTAATACAGATGCCATTAAAAAGATGAAAAAGGGTGTTCGTATACTGAATTGCGCAAGAGGTGGTTTAGTCGATGAAGCAGCAGTCATCGAAGGCCTGAAGGATGGAAAAATTGGCAGCGTCGGCTTTGATGTATTTGAAAGTGAACCATTGGCATCGGACAGCCCTTTGCTTCAGCTGGAAGATGCAGTCCTGACTCCCCACCTGGGCGCTTCGACTGCCGAAGCGCAGGAGGGTGTTGGCATTGAAGTGGCCGAAGAAATAACACGCGCATTGCGGGGAGAACGGATCAACAACGGGATTAATATTCCTTCCGTCGATCCGTCGACACTCAAGATTCTCAAGCCTTATCTGGATCTCGGTTTCAAGCTGGGAACGCTCATCCAGCAAATTACGCCACAGGAAGTCACAAGCCTGAAGATTACTTATTGGGGTAAACCGATCAAACTCGATACCTTACCGGTTACCCGAGCTGTCCAGCGCGGATACCTGAGTAAAATTGCGGAAAACGTAAATGATGTAAATGCTCCTCTGGCATTGAAGCGCAAAGGCATTCAGGTTGAATCAGTCAGGTCGAATAGTGACAGGGATTATAACGAACTCATCAGAGTTGAAGCGACTGATGCGAAAGGAAACCTCTATGTGCTGGAGGGAACCCTGGTGGGAATAGCCAAGAGATCCCGTCTTGTTCATGCCAATGGCCGTGATGTGGAATCAGAACTGGATGGAATTTTGCTCATGATTGAGAATGAGGATGTCGCGGGAGTTGTCGGTGCTATCGGGACTATTTTATCCAGGCATAAGGTCAATATCGCCAACATGTCGCTCTCCAGGAATGCCATCGGTGGTCTGGCTCTGTCTTTCTGCAAACTGGACAGCGTTCCTGAGATGGAGGCAATGGATGAACTGCGAAAAAGCTCGCACATCAAAAAGTTACATTTAATCGAACTCTAAGTAAGCAGAAGTATGGTGTGAGTATCTTTATCGCCATATTGTCTGCCGGTGTCACAGGCTACCTTTTGGGTTCACTGCCTTTTGCAGTCCTCATTGCACAAGCAAAGGGTGTCAACATTTTCGAAGTCGGGAGTGGTAATCCCGGTGCCACCAATATACTTCGCTCTCTAGGTAAAGTGCCCGGTTACACTTGCTTTCTTCTGGATGCGTTAAAGGGACTTACTGCCGCATACTGGCCTGTGCTGGTTTTTTCTGAAAGCACCGAGATGCTGACCCTAATGTCAGTGGTGGGTGTTCTCGCGGCAATTTTAGGGCATAGTTTCTCAATTTTCATAGGATTTCGTGGTGGTAAGGGAGTAGCAACAGCGATAGGCGGCTTGTTTGGCATCAATGCTATCGTCATTTTAATAGGTTTACTCGTCTGGCTGATAACTTTTTTCACGACTCGATATGTATCACTCGCTTCTATCCTGATGGGATTGAGTCTCCCTCTTGCCAGTTTTAGTTTGGGAGACACAGCGATGGCAGAAA
>CAYQCG010000541.1:0-1973 GCA_964415925.1 uncultured Puniceicoccaceae bacterium
CAGCACTTGAAGTATTCGGATGCCTTCTAGCACTTAAACAGCCGCTCTCCAGTGCAAAGAATTGTCTGCGCCTGTTCCCGCAGGAGAAAAAGAACCTGACGGTTGAAGAGAAGGTGCCATTTAAAGAATTACCGGAATTATTGCATGGAGTAGGTAAGCTGGAAGAGGGCTTTAAAGGCAAAGGGCGCATTCTGATGCGCTATTCAGGGACTGAACCAAAAATCAGGCTGCTAGTGGAAAGCCCGGATCATGCATTAGTAAAGACCGTAATGGATGAACTGACGTCACTTGTTAAAAAATATCTTGCTGTTGTGTCATGACTGCTGCCGAGTCATTCAGCGATACAAATGGGGTCGTTTTCGAGCGACAGGTTGCACGTGTGGAGACTGCTTTGGAGGAGCAGCGAAACGGGTATGCACGGACGGTTTGCTGCTGGCTGATGGAGAAGAACCCGCAATCGCCAATAGTCTGGGAACATTACTTTAAATCACTATGGAAGCAGGTTGTTCTGCGGGGCTTTACCAGCAGATGCTCAGAAAGTATACAAATCCTTCTCTACGGTATCTGGATGAACAGAGGCTGGCGATACTTCCTGCCACAGATCCTGCTACTTTGGCCGAAGAACGGGCTGGTCCTAGGGTTACTGTTTCGAAGGATGGAAAAGGCCGGTCAGGGATCATGCCTGGTTCATCTGTTGAGATACTGGCATGAGGTTAAACCTTTGTGTGGATACGCAAACTACCAACTCATAATAACATTAATGCAGTTGGAAGAATTTTCCGAGGCATTGGATCACTGCAAAAAATGGATATTGCTGAAGCCTGAGGATGAAAGGATTCTGCGCCTCAGAGAGCAGTCGGCTATCGCACTGGCGATGCAGGTAGGGGAAAAGCTGTCCCCGGTTAAGCGGCCCTAGGCAGATTCCGTAGCGACTGTACGCCGGTGAAGACTTTTGGCAAGGAGTCCATGCAAGGGGCTGAAAATCCAGACGAAACCGAAGATTCCACCGGCCGCAACCGTCATGGCAGCGGCAATGGAGCTGTTCAACCAGGTAGCGAGGTGGTATCCGAGGATAGAACTTGAAGCTGCAAAAAGGGTGGTCAGCCATAGGATGGGGGGGAGCCGGTCAGCGAGGAGCCTTGCGGAGGCTCCGGGAAATATCAGCATGGCGATAACAAGGATTGCACCGACAGCACGAAAAGAACCAACGACAACCAGTGCCAGCAGCATGGTAAGGCCGTAATGATAGACACGCGGCGAAATTCCGAGAGATGCAGAAAGGCCCTTGTCAAACGATGTGACGAGGAGTTCTTTGAAGAATATGCGAATAAGGGCGAGGACGAAGAGGAGGGTGCCGGCCATCTTGATGACCGGCATGGGTCCGATCTCCATTCCAAAAATACTGGCTGGGGGCTCTGCAATGACAAACCCGATTTCTCCGTAAAGGACGCAGTCGGCATCGAGGTCTACTTTGTCAGAAAAAGCTGCTATGAGGATCACGCCAACTGCTAAAAAGGAGGAGAAGACAATACCGATAGCCGCATCCGGTTTTATGCGCGAGTTGTGGTGTATCCATTCAATCAATACAACAGTGGCAATGCCGGCAAGCATGGCTCCTATGAGGACCGGCAGACCGGTCCTGACCGATGTGATGAGGAAAGCGAGCGCGATACCCGGCAAGAGACTATGGCTGATGGCGTCGCCTACCAAAGCCATGCGTCGCAGCTGCAGGTATACCCCGACGAGACCACAGGAGGCGGCGACGAGGAATCCCATCAGGACGATCCATCCCGAGGCTTCAAAGTCATATAGCCATAAATCCGCGACGTGTGCCTGCCAGTCGAAGGGTTGTATTAAATCCCTCATTGTGGTTATACCGAGTATCCGGTTAGTTCACCGGGTTTGGAGCCGGAATTGCACATATCCTCGATGCTGGGAATCAACTTTCCGTGTGGATCCTTGCGTGGATGATG
>CAYQCG010000542.1:0-1965 GCA_964415925.1 uncultured Puniceicoccaceae bacterium
ACATCTTTACGGGTGGTACCGAGGGTTGCTCTGGTCTCCATCCGGAGCTCCTCCTGGAGTGTGGCTTTCCAAGTGGTCTCGTAGTTGGTGAGGAGGTGGATCCCATGCTTGCGGGCGAGACTGGCCATGGCTTGTGCATCCCTGACGGTTGTGGCCAAAGGTTTTTCGACCATGACGTGGATACCGCGCGGGGCGCACAACTCGACAACCTTGCGGTGGTCCAGTGTAGAAGTAAAGACAGCTGCGGCCTCTGGCTTGAGCTTATCGAGCATGGCAGCGGTGTCACTGTAGAAGAGATCCTGATCGAGGTTGTAACGCTCACGGTAGCTTTGTGCGACTTTGGCGTTTTCCTCGGCAATACCGACGATTTCCATGACCGAGCGGTCATAACTCCGGAAGAAACCATTGGCATGGCCGTGTATCAGCCCAATCATAACAACACGGAGGCGTTCGGCACTTCCGACGTTGGCAAGACCCATTAACAAAACGAAGAGGCAAAGGTATTTAGTGAACAGGGTAATCATGGAAGGAAACATAACCCCTTGAAACGTCTTATCCAAGCCGCTTTTTACGGCAATGGTTAAGAGAAGTAATTAATCTGCTAACCGTTCAGAGCCTCTGGCGCGAATTTCGTCGAGTCGGGCCTGCATTCTTTTGGCCATGTCGGGGAACTGATCGATGACGTTGGTTGTTTCAGCAGGATCCTTTTCAAGATTGTAGAGCTGGGGATCTTCTTTACTTGCCGGTGGCCGGAGAACATTGCCTTCGATGTATTTCCAATCACCCATGCGAATAGCCACGACTCCCCTGACATCGTTAACGATCATGGAAGGCCGGTAATCACGTGGAGAATCATTACCGACCAAGGTCGGGTAGAAACTGAAGCTATCGGCAGCGGCTTTACGGGGATCCATGACTTTACCGGTAGTGAGTTCCTGAAAGGTTGCGTAGAGATCCACGAGGTTGATCATACGGTCGGACTGGGTACCTGCCTTAATCTTGGCGGGCCAGCGCGCGTTGAAGACGACCTTGAAACCGCCTTCCCAAATCGTGTGCTTGTCGCCTTTCAGATTGCCGTTGTTCCTGAAGCCGAGTTCTCGACCCTGCTGCTCTTCGGGGCAGAAGTCGCCCCCATTATCACTGGTGAAGATGAGGAGGGTATTATCGAGAACGCCCGAGTAGGCCAGAGCATCCATGATTTCTCCAACGCTGTGGTCGAGGTCGTGGATAAAATCGCCATAGGGACCGATACCACTGGTGCCACGCAGTTTGTCACTGGGTGCAATCGGGTGGTGAACCGCCACTGGGGCAAAGTAGAGGAAGAACGGATTACCCGGTTTTTGCCGGGTGGTCCTGAAGATCCAATTCCTTGCGGCGTCGGACAAGTCCTGTGTGACCTGGGTGGTGACGCGCTGAGGGGCGTCATAACCGTGATAAGCCTGGCCCTTGTAAAAGCTTTTACCGTAGGGATGCTTGCCTTTTGAACGCAGCCCCCAGATTGATTCATTTTCAATATAGACCTTGGGAAGCCAGTCAATCTGGTTGGGAACGGCGAAATGGTAGTTAAATCCGAGGGAGCGCGGTCCCGGGACCAACGGCTGGGCGGAGAGGTCATCGACGTTTTCCATATTGGTATAACCGAGGTGCCATTTACCGATGTGGGCAGTCTCATAACCCTGCTGCTGGAGAAATTCGGGGAGGGTGAGAAGTTCGTCCTCGACGAGGAGCGGACCTTCTGGAGGTTGCAAGACACCGTATTTCAGGCGGCCTCTCCAGGCATAACGGCCTGTCACGAGGGCATAGCGTGTGGGGGAACAGACGGAGCCGGGGGTGTTGGCATCGGTGAATCGCATGCCCTCTTTGGCGAGCAGATCGATGTGGGGGGTGCGGACGTGCTCTATACCGGCACCGTAAGAATTGGTGCTGCCTTAGCCGAAGTCATAGGCGAGGATGCCGACGAAATTG
>CAYQCG010000543.1:0-1964 GCA_964415925.1 uncultured Puniceicoccaceae bacterium
GTGCCTGGGTCCATTGTGTTCGAGCCTGGGTCAATTCCAGATAGGATGCTTGTTGGGATTGATATTTTTTGCGAATGATCCTGTAGGTCTCTGCTGCACTCTTCTGGCCGTCCATTGTGCTTTGAAGATTGGATTCTGCCGTTTTTAACTGATAGAATGCTTGCTTAACCTGAAGCTGAATCTGCCACTCGACTTCTTGTTGCTGGTTTGCAAGTCGGGCTCTGTCCACCTCGGCTTGTTGAATCCGAGCACGATTCTGGCGTCCCTGGAAGAGGTTCCAGCTTAGCGAAAAAGCAGCAAGGTAAAAGTCCTGGTCTTCATCAAATGTGTATCCAAACCCCTGGAAACCAAGATCTAAAACACCATTGATTTGCGGGAGGGCCTGGTATTGAAAACGTTTTTGAGCGACTGCTGCTGCCTGTTGGGAGATTTCCAGCTGAGTGATTTCCGGGCGGGTTCCAATGGCCTGGGACTGCCATTCCCGGAGTTGAATCAATTGAATATCCATATTCAACGTTGAGTCGATCTCCAGAGCTGTGTCCAGATCTCTGTTGAGGAGGAAATTCATGTAGGCTTCTGCAGTTTGAACTTGTTCGTATGCACCTGCAACTTGCTGGTCGAGCTTGCTTAGTTCATATTCTGCCTGGGAAATCACTTCTGGTGTAGATTTTTGACTTTTGACCAGTCGTTGATTTACCCTGAGAATCTCCTCGAGCAGAGCTACCGTTTCCTGGAAAATTTTCAAGGCTTCAACTGCCTGAAGATAATTCAGATAGGAAGTCTTGATTTCCCTGACGAGTTCCCGTTGGTATACTTCCACTGAAACCTCCTCTGCACGTGCGAGGTGTTCATTTGCCTGCCGGTTGAAATAGATGTCTGAGTTTAGAATCGGCTGAACGACCCTGATTTTTGTTTCGTGGAAATTGTTGGGCAAGAACTGTTCGTTAACATTTTCAAGATCTGTTGGAAATGACTGGGATTCTGTTAGTTGGTTTAATGTGGAGTAGACCGGATTAAAAAGATCTCCTATGGGAAATTGTATCGCTCTACCTCCACCTGCCAGCGTATAGGAAGCTTCAAACGAAACCTGGGGATAAAAAAGTCCCTTTGCCTCATTGAGTCGGAAGAGACTTTGCTGATAGTCCATCTGTTTTCTTTGCAGGGCAAGATTGCTCTCCAGACCGATCTGGACGTATCGGTCGAGAACCGTGCTTTGTCCCCATGCAAGCTCCCCACCCAAAGCGAGAAGAATTGCCAGTAAGAAACTTAAGTGTCGGTGCATGATGTATTGATTTGTATTGTGAAACGCATATTATTTATTGAACGGTGTTCAGTATAATTGTAAAAAAATAGGCCTAATTCCTAAATGTGCAGTCGTTTTCTTCTCAGGCCGATCACCAACCTTTTTTTAACATTTCAAGAATATGATCCAGAGTTTGAGACATGAGGCGTTCATGCTCGGATTCGGGAAAAATCTTGAGTTGCCTTCTGTTATGCAGGGTTATCATTCCGTGAGCCAGCGTAAAGGCAATAAAGCTTGTCTGGAGCATGTCTTTGTTTGGAAAATAGCCAGCGTCAATACAGGCCTGTACAGAAGTGCATAGCGCATTGAATGTCCGCATGGCACATACCCATAATTCTTCATTTTCAATCTTTTCCATGGGAGCATTCTCCAGAAACATCAGATCGTAATAGGCGGGATATGTCAAACCGAAATTCATAAAAGCCCTTCCTACTCCTCTGAATCGCTCTAATGGATCTTCCAGCGCGAGGAAGGGTTCCATATCAGCATACAGTAAATTAAAGAACTCGGCATGAATGCTGTAAAACAGCTCGTCCTTACTTTTAAAGTGCAGGTAGATAGCTCCGGGACTATACTCGATCTTTTTGGCAATTTTTCGGATAGAGGTCTCTTGAAAGCCCTCCTCCATGCTGTCGGTGACCTCAAATTTTGTCCCATATTC
>CAYQCG010000544.1:0-1963 GCA_964415925.1 uncultured Puniceicoccaceae bacterium
ATTTCAAGTTATCCCAGCAAAACTGGTTTGTTGGCGAAGACGCCCGTGACCTCGACCGGTTGAGTTATCACGCCGCCGAACAAAATGCAAAAAAGCAGGGCGCTCCGCTCGGGGTGCATCTCGCCTCTATCGAGTTTGCCATACTCGACATGCTTGGGATTATCGCAAACAAGCCAATGGGTGAACTCATAGGCGATATCCATCACCGCGAAGTCCCGATCTATCTGGGAACCCTCATTCGACAATTGCGTGAGCTGGAACCTGAAGAGTCCCTTGCAATGATGGCTGAGCAGGTTGAGGAACATCATGCCAGGGCCATCAAATTGCGTTGCGGTAGTTCCAACAATCTGGGCGACGACAAGGATAACGCTCCCGGACGGGCGGAGAAACTCATTCGCATGGCCCGCGAGAAGTTTGGGCCTGAAATGGTCCTGATGATGGACGCCAACTGGTCCTACTCTGTGCAAGAAGCAATCCGCCTCGGCCGCCTGATGGAGGAACAGGACTTCTATTTGTTCGAGGAGCCTTTACCCTGGAATTGGTACGAAGAACAAAAGAAAGTGGCGGATGCTCTTGATATCAATATGGCAGGAGGTGAAGTCGAATATGGAATGCATCAGTTCCGTTGGCTGATTGCCAACGATGCTTTCGAAATCCTCCAGCCGGATACCTTCTATTTCGGTGGAATGATCCGTTCCATGCAGGTGGCCAACATGGCTGCTGTGAAGGGAAAGACTATCATGCCACACATGTCCGGTGGTGGCCTCGGATATATTTATATGCTGCATATGGTTTCCGCCCTTCCAAATGCCGGACCCTACCACGAGTTTAAACTCTTCGGAACAAGGGATGCCAATGGAACAACCATACCCATTGAATCCAAGAATGAGCCCATCCGTAGTGTCGACGGCAGGATCAATGTTCCCACCGGCTCAGGTCTTGGCGTCAATATCGACCCGGATTACATCGCTACCCACAAAGTCCTCTACGCCTGATTATTCTGACATAACGTTAATCTAACCTTTGATTTACCAGGTGGTCTCATGCATAGGATTATCCGTTAATTCTGGATTATCTTAGCAAGGTATACAAGACTACCATTATTGAAAAGAGAATAGCCGCCATAACACGAGGATCTGTCACAGTTCCTTCCAGTTTGCCCTTCAATGAGTCAAGTGGGTTCGTCCAGCATAATCCTTCCAGGTTCTCCGGCTGTGGCGCAGGAAATAGCAGACTTACCATAAAATAGACGGCACTCGACATCAAAAAAAGATACCAGCCAACTTGCATGAAAGGTATTCCCAATACTTGCGCTATCCACTGCTTGTTCCCCATTAAAGGTATATCGATTACTAAATAGATAAACCCGACAATTACATTGAATAGTAATGCAGACATGGCTCCTTGTTTGTTTCCTCTTTTCCAGAAGACGCCCCACACGAAGATGGTTGTGATCCCCGGTGCAAATGCCATCGGGATCTTGTTGATAGCTTCAAAAATACTGCTGAATTTTCCGCCTTGTGTGGACCAGAGCATGGCAAGGATGATAACAACCGCAGCAGTGATGCGCCCGATCGTCACCAGCGACTGATCTTTTATGTCAGGACGTATCCGTTTGAATATATCCTCGGCGGTCATGGTGGCGACCGAATTCAGTGCTGCTGCAATGGTGCTCATGAGCGCGGCCAGCAAGCCGGCAGCCATCAGGCCTCGTATACCGACTGGCAACAACTCAGTCATCATTACCATCAGGGTGGCGTTATTATCATCTTCAATCTTTTCCTTGAACAGCACGTATCCGATCACACCTGGAAATACCATCAAGAAGACTGGCAGAATTTTCAGGTAGCCGGCAAAGACTGCACCATCCCGACCATCCTTTTCGGTCCTTGCTGAAAGAATTTTCTGGACGATCGTCTGGTCAGTACACCAATACCAGATTCCCAGTACCGGGTAACCAAAT
>CAYQCG010000545.1:0-1962 GCA_964415925.1 uncultured Puniceicoccaceae bacterium
GAGCAGGGAGCTATACTCCTGCAACTCGACTCGCAGGGCTTCGGCCAGACTTTCCCACTGGATAACGGGGCTGGTATGCTGAAGTGTTGACATTTAAAGTGGCTTTCTGCCGGATTTAAACCGGTAATATTACAAACGCATAGAACAGCATTGGAGGTGCCATTTATATTATCTTGTTGTAATACAGCTATATAGGAAATATAAAGGGATGGCGTGATAGGGAAGATTTTTCCATTTCGGAAGAAATCGACGCATACCGAATCCAATCCGGGTGCATGGATTGCCGTGCCATACTTAACCACTTCGGTTGATCGTCGACTTATAAAGTCGAGTAATTAGCTGGATGGAAAGAGGAGAATTTATTGGGCGAGAATCAGAGCGGGCGTTGGTTTTGGATGAATTGGGCCGGACAGGCATGGCTGTACCGGGTAAGCGCCTAATCCTCGTTACGGGCGTTAAAGGAATCGGTAAGAAGCAACTGGTTCATCAGGTCTGGAGTGAAATAAGTAAAACCCTTCGTCCCCGACTGTTTCTTTCAATCAAACCAGGCTTGGTTACAGACCTTGAAGATTTTTCAAAGCAGTTACTGGAGCAAATGCAGGCTACCACTATGCAGCTCAGAAAACGTCTCCAGCAGTTCAGGGGAATATTGGAATTTCCGGAAGAAATGGAAAGTGCGAACAGCACTTTTCAGAATTCCTTGAGTGGCTGGATCAGCCAGATGCTCAAAACCTGTTTCCCGCCATCTGATCCTCCAGCACAGCTGATGATCCATCTAGAAGATTTTGAAGAAATCGAACCGGATTTCAGGCAGACCTTTCTTCTGTCTCTGGTCAAAGAGATTGAAGATATGAATAGTCGATGTGATACGCGCATTATCATCACAACTCAATCCAGAGAAACAGCAACCACGGGACTAAATGAATGTGCACCGGATCTACTGGACTCAGTTCTGGAATTGGAGCTCCAGCCCCTGCCATTTGAAGAATTGGAAAATTGGATTCGTGATCAAGGTATCAATGAACCGCATCAATATGCCTTGCAAGTGATGAATGCGTCCAAGGGTATTCCAGGAGAGGTCAGCAATGCACTGCAGGATATTCTTAACAACGAGAAGCGGACGGAAGGGCAAGCTATTGCAGAAAAACTTATGCTCCAACTATCTGGAGATGAGCAGCGTTACCTTTCGATTGTCGCTTTTTACGATGTATTTGATATGGATGGTCTCCTGCTGCATTTACCATCAGAGGAAGCACGAAAAGCTCTGGATTTTCTCAGGTACGATGGCAGGATTAAACTGATTGCTGGAAGCAGTTGCTGGTATCTGGATGCTGGATTGAAAGCCGGCCTGCAAGTTTGGTGTGAAGTCAATCAACCCGAATGGTATGCAAACTTCAGTAATCTTGCTGCTAAATACAATGAACTGGGAGAATCCCTGCCTTTTGGGCCACCACGTCAATATTTATTGAATTTGAGCGCATTCAATTATTTTACCTTAGAGGTTTTGTCGGAAGTATTTCCTAAAGAAGCTGATTCAATGGCCTGCTTTGTCAGGCAGAATCCTGACTATTTTGAAAGGAAAGTCATTAATCTGCGCATCCGCCCTGAGACCGCTTCTCAACTCCAGGCTTACCGGCAGTTAACCGGACGTCCTCTGGATAATACAATTAGCGAAAAGATCAGCCGTCTGTGGCAACGCCGTCGTGATGAGTTGATGAACTCACTGGAAAGGACACGTAAGGAACAGTCTTCGCAGGAAGATGAGCTTAGGAAGATACATAAAGACTTGAAGGCCCTTCGAAGGGAATTATCCAGGGAACAGGAAGCATTACAACGGTTTCAGGCGAAGCCTGCCCAACATCACAAAATGCCGGATTATGCTTCACTCTGGCGTCGTCATATTATCCGCTCGATACTCATCCAGCTATTTGGAACCGGGATGTTGTATTTTGGAATCCTGTT
>CAYQCG010000546.1:0-1959 GCA_964415925.1 uncultured Puniceicoccaceae bacterium
GATCAAGGGAGACCGATACCTTAACGCCCGTAGCTCCATCTCCAAAAGGATCTACTTCTTCCTCCGCTTGCATGGACAGATCCTTACTGTGTTCAGTGGATTCAGGCTTGTCCTGTAGTTCAAGATTCAAATCGTCAACCAAGAACCGCACATCCATATAGGTTAAATTCAGCCCGAGTTCCTCCGCCATGGATTTCTGAATTTCCGAAAGCGAACGTCCTTCGCTTACCCATTGTTTGATCGTTTCTTTTTGCTCAGGTCTTAAGTCCATCTCGGCAAGGTTAAGACAACCACAGGCTTCTTGAAAAGGACAATCTCAAACGCCCGCTAAACCGTATGATGAGACATTTGCTTGCTCAGATACTCAACACTGCGCTTCACAGATTCATCCTGCTCCATGATATTCTCCACCGTTTTGCAGGCATGAATCACGGTGCCATGGTCCCTTCCTCCAAAGGCTTCGCCGATTTCCTTTAGCGGATGATTCGTCAGGATTCGGCAGAGATACATCGCAACTTGTCGGGGAAAGGCTATGTTGTTCGGTCTGCGCTTACTGACCATATCCGAAAGGCGTAAATCGTAATATTCGACTACTTTGCGCTGCACTTTTTCTATCGTGATCTGATTTTGCGCTTCTTCCTGTAGAATGTCGTGGACTAAACGTTCAACAGTCGCCAGATCAAGCCCTTCTTTTACCAGCGAAGCATATGTCGCTACCTTAAGCAGGGCTCCCTCCATCCGTCGTACATTACGGGTAATTCGCTGGGCTAAAAATTGCAGGATCTCGGGACTCAGGTCATAGTTCAGGGAATTCGCCTTTTTGGTCAGAATCGCTGTCCGTGTCTCCAGGTCCGGGGCCTGTATATCCGTCACCATCCCCCATTGAAAACGACTCACCAGACGACTCTCCAGCCTGGAGATTTCACTGGCGGGACGGTCACTGGATAAACACAGTTGCTTTTGAGATTCAAACAACTCGTTGAACGTGTGGAAGAACTCGTCTTGTGTCCGCTCCTTCCCTTCGAGAAATTGAATGTCATCAATTAAGAGGACGTCTACTGTGCGATAAAATTTGCGGAAGCGATCCAGTGTATTATCGCGTATCGCCCTCATGAACTCGTTGGTGAACTTTTCACAGGATACGTAAACCACACTGGCATCACCATTAAACTCGCTCGCGTAATGGGCTATGGCATGCATCAGGTGTGTTTTGCCTAGGCCCGTATCGCCATATAAAAACAGCGGGTTATACGCCTTGCCCGGTGATTTCGCTACTGCCTGGCTGGCAGCGTGCGCCAGCTGGTTACTCGGTCCGACAATGAAATTCTCGAAAGTGTTTCTTGGATTAAGGTTTAGCTTGCGGTTGCGCTTCGCCGCCGGGTCTACCCGTGACTGCCGTATTTGCGTCACCGTTCCGTTGCGTCCCTGCGCCTCAATCGTTCCATTCGGCTGGCTCGAAGTTACCTCAACGATGACTTCATATAATGTTCCCGTGTGATGACGTACACGGTCACGGATTAAATCCAGGTAATTGTCTTGTAGCCAGATCGCAGAAAATTCGTTCGGCGCACACAGGATTAGCTGTTCTTCCTCATTGAAGCGGCAGCCGAGTGGCTCAAACCACGTTGAAAATGTGTCCCCCGGAAAGAGCTTCTGTAAATCTGTTTTTACGTTATCCCAAAGCTTTTGTGTTACAGAAAGTTGTGACATGGTAACGCTCATCGCATAAAATTGTTCACACTAGGCAGTCGCCCTTAGATCAGCAACCACACAGGCGCTGAAAGGTTAGACTGCATCAGGTCAAGGCTTGAGGCATGCGGCAATCCCTTTTGAGGTGTCGCGGAGAGTATGCCTCTGTAATGTGTAGCCTTTTCCATACCAATTGATTACGTCTTTATTCCCATTGCCTGTTGACGCTCAGTGCGTGTGAATTAACGCGATTTTACATCTCAGGCTTAA
>CAYQCG010000547.1:0-1947 GCA_964415925.1 uncultured Puniceicoccaceae bacterium
CTCGTCAGGTTCCAACCTGTTCAGATGCTGTTGGGTGCCCTGATCATGGCAGCAACCGGCCTTTATGACGATTTGAGAGGAATGCGCCCCCACATAAAGCTATATTTCCAATGCATTGTTGCGCTGATGATCATACTGGGAGGATTTCGATTCAATCTTACTTTTCTGCCGCTGGAAGATCTGGGAGTTATAAAGGAAATCATCGCAATCGGATTAACTTTTCTCTGGATCGTAGGAATGATCAATGCCGTCAACCTGCTTGACGGACTGGATGGCCTTGCTGCCGGTGTCTCCCTCATTGCCATCAGTTCCTTGACTATTTGTATCGCCGTCAACGGATATGGTCCTGACATAATTTTTGTCGCCGCGTTTATTGGGACTATCATTGGTTTCCTGGTCTTCAATTCCCATCCTGCGGCTATTTTTATGGGTGATACCGGTAGTCTGTTTTTAGGCTTTCTCCTTGCGACCTTTGCTTTGCCCGTAACCGCGCAACCCCACAACGAATTATCCTTTCTTGTTCCAATTGCTGCGCTTGGCCTGCCAATTATGGATACATCAATTGCGATTTTGCGACGCTCTTTGGCACGAAAAGGTATATTTGTTGCGGACAAAGACCACATCCATCATCGACTGGGTAGTCGTTTAGGGTTATCCCATCGTTCTACTGTCGTTTGTCTCTATGGTGTCAGTATTATTTTTGGCTTAACAGCTGTCATGATAGCTGTTTCAAACAGCAATCCGTTGATAGCCCTTGGCCTGGCATTAACGGGATCTTTTATTCTCTTTCTTTTATTAAAGCTCGAGTATCTGATACCGGTTAAAAATTCAAAGCATTGAGATACATTGCATTGACGCCACTCGGGCATGAGCCAAGCTGTGGCTAACGTGAAGCAGGTTAATGTTTCTCAATTAAACCAGTATTTAGGCTTATCCAATAGTATCCTGATAGCCACTATCCTTTCCATCATACCATGGATACAGGTGGTCGATCAATTCAGTCTTGGAGCAGTCGTTCTGGTTGGAGGATTCAGTAGCCTGATCCTCAGTGGCTTATCCTACTATCTGGAGTTTCAGAGGATTCCTTCAGCTGTTTTTCTCAGTGTGCTTGGATTATGGACATTCGTTTTCATGGTGGTTATTACGGGTATATTTAATCCCTTGTCACTGGAGCAGATAGGTCGCGACAAGGATTTAACTGTAATTCTCACAGAACCTGCGGTGAACTGGCTCCCTTCATCCGCAAATGCGGCCACCACTGTATACCGGTTACCCTGGTTTGCGGGAGGCCTTATCCTTGCGTTGGCAATCTATCTCATGCCGCAAAGGTATTTCTTGGGGCGCTTGGTCTTATGGGCTGTCATTCTAAGCGCAACCATTGGTGCGATTGCAGGGATCTATTACAAACTGCAGGGTGCTGACGCTTTGCTGGGTCGCTATCCAAAGGGTAGAGGTGAGTTTTTCGGTTTGTTTATCTACCCGAATCATTATGTGCTGTATTCAACCCTATCCATCTGTGCATGTGTTGCGTTATTTAAGAATGCCCTCTTTCAAGCTAGACGACACAGTAAGCTCTATACCTTGTCTGTTCTGGGGGCCTCCTCATTGCTTGGTTTGATAATATCCTTCAGCCTGCCCCTCACACGTTCGCGCTCCGGAATATTAATTTTGGCCTTATTTGTATTCGTTATTCTAATCAGAAACATGGTTTTAAGGATACGATTCCATAAAGAGAGAAACAGAAATCCTGTCATTCCTCTTTGGACTAAGTTGACGGGTATATGTGTCATTTGTATTGTCATTTTATCAGGAGTTATTCTATGAAGACCTATTCTAGAAGGGCGATGGCAAGATACACGAAATCAGTGGGAAAATATTAAGAATGGTTGGGCTCCGGACCTTCGGCTTTATCTTACGCGGGATACAGCAAAAATGTGGTGGCAGCGA
>CAYQCG010000548.1:0-1941 GCA_964415925.1 uncultured Puniceicoccaceae bacterium
TCCGTTGAGCAGCTGTCGACGGGCCTTGAGTGTCGCGATCGTCATGGCGGCAGGTTCTGTGATAAATGAGCCCAGAAGCGGTGCTATGATCAATACCGAAAGCCACCAGGAAGTAGCTGTGTTTTTGCCAAGGCGGGCGAAAACTCTCAGACAAGTTTCCGCAAATTTCAGGACCGGACGGGTGGAAGAGATTGCCATAATGACAATCACAAAGAGGGGTTCTGTATACGAAACTACATGAAAGAAACTTGTCATGTTTTCCCAGCCATGAAAATACACAATGGAGAAAATCAACGGTAATACCCAGATTCCAAAAATCGCCTCAACTTCACCCAGGAAATGCAGGATGCTGGCACTAAAACTCGTGTCATCTTTGGCATTGGTGTATGGCTTTTGATCCGCAGTGCGGCCTTTGGCCCTGATTTGTTCCATGTGCTTATCTTCAAGGCGATGTGCCAGCTTTCGGAAGTATCCCGCCATGAATGTATGGCCAATAGCTGCAAGGAAAATCAGTGTTGCGACCAGATTAAAGGGATCCTTTTCGATTCGGTGCTGCAAACGTCCCATCACACTGGTGATTCCCAGCTCAGCTTCTTCCGTCTCATAGTCTTCCAGGGAAGGCGGCAGGGCTGCATCTTCATATCCTCCGTGTCCCGGAGCTGCAGCACCGAGTGCCAGCGGCAGGTAGAAGATAATGAACAGTAAAAGAGTCTGGTTCAATGATGGGAAATGCAGCATGAGTTATGCTGAAAGTAGATTCTACCCCGTATTGTCAAGACAACCCGTTCACTTTCTGTGTTTTATTCTTCTTAGGCCGTATCTACATCATTGCAGACTTGCACTCCTGTCTGCCCTGTGATGAGGTGCGCCAAGTTATGCAAATTTTACCTTTTCAGGGTCTCAGACCACCTGTCAGGGACGTCGAGAAAGTCGCCTCGCCTCCCTATGACGTTGTCTCAACAGAGGAGGCGCGTGCCTTCGCCCACCAAAATCCCATTTCCCTAATGCATGTTATCAGGGCAGAAATTAATTTTCCGCCCGAGACCTCACCCTACTCAGATGAGGTCTATGACAAGGCCCGCGAGATATTTCTCGCTTTGCAGCGGGATGACCATCTGCAAAGGGAAACAGAACCCTCTATCTACCTTTACCGCCAGGTCATGGGTGATCATACACAAACAGGCATAGTCGCTCTTAGTAAAGTTGAGGATTATGACAAAGGCCTTATAAAAAAGCATGAAAAGACCCGCCAACAGAAAGAAGATGACAGAACTCGACTGACCAGTGATCTCTCCGCAAATCCGGGCCCGGTTTTTCTCACTTACAAGGATCAGCCCGTAATAAATACCCTAGTCGAAAATGCGGTCGGAACAGAGCCACTCTACGACTTCACGGCAAACGATGGAGTCAGGCATATTGCCTGGCGGATTTCGAAAGGTTCTGAAATCATTGATGCTTTCAAATCGGTTTCCTGCACCTACATTGCAGACGGCCACCACCGGGCAGCCAGCGCCGCGCGCGTCGGCCGGGAGCGCCGTGAAGCTAATCCGCACCATAACGGTGAGGAGGCATATAACGGTTTCCTCAGTGTCTTATTCCCCGCTTCACAACTTAAGGTTCTTGCATACAACCGTATCGTTCATGATCTCAATGGACATAGCGTTGAGGGTTTCATCGAAAATCTGAAGCAGGTTGGAGACCTCAAATCAACAGACTCTCAGGAACCGGAAGCACCCGGCAGCGTTTGTATTTATCTGAACGGAAAATGGCATGAACTGGTTTTCCCTCAATCGAGCAACCTGGATCCGGTTGCCGCTCTTGATGTCAGCCGCCTCCAGGATAGTATTCTTAATCCTTTGTTGAATATTGACGATCCCCGCACTAGCGAACGGATCGAATTCATCGGCGGAATCCGCGGAACCGACTATCTCGCGCAACACG
>CAYQCG010000549.1:0-1937 GCA_964415925.1 uncultured Puniceicoccaceae bacterium
GTTTAAGGCTTTCGAAGAATCAGGGGAAGAATATGGTAAATACTATTCGATTGGTAAAGAGCCTTCTAAGGAACATTCTAAAAACCACGCTATTTGGGAGACTATATCCAGATCGAAAACAGTTGAGTTTGTAGAATATCGGGAAGTAGATAGGATTGTTGAGTATATTGATAAACATAAGATCTTACCCTTCCTCTCAGAATAGAGTCATCTCACTTATATTTCTTTCAATTGGAAATAATATCGTTCTGTCATAATCCTGGTCTATAGCATAAATATACGAAGATCCATTGAATTAGATGTTCTTTTGAAAGCAGTACTATAAGGTGAAAGTCTGTAAACAAGTGTTGGAGGGCATTCCTGAAACGGAACACCTCTCATCGTTGCCAGGGTACTTGCCCACCTTTATGAATATGATGCATCAACAGGTCATTGAGTTCACGATACTATTCTCCCTCTGCTTCGATAAGATTATGTTCTTCCAGAGGATCTTCCGCCAGATTGTAGAGTTCGTAGGGCTCGTAGGGACTGTTCTGCAGGAGTTTCCAATCCCCCATTCTGACAGCATAAACGCTTTGACCTCCGTAACGAGTCCCTCCCTCTCTGCGGGTAAAGAACATCGGACGTTCTTCGAGGTCCATGTCCTCTCCCATGAGCTCCGACAAAAAGCTTTTGCCTTCTATGGAATCCTGAGGTTGCTCGCCTGCTACTTCCAGCAAGGTGGTGTACAAATCCATCGAAAGCAACCGGGAGTCAGAAGCTGAACCTTCAGCGATCTTTCCCGGCCAACTGATACAGGTAGGGACCTTGAGCCCGCCTTCATACATGCTTTGCTTGCCGTCTCTCAAAGGTCCATTGTTGGCTTTGCTGGGATTATGCCCGCCATTGTCACTAGTAAATACGATTAAGGTATTCTCGTACTGTCCAGATGGTTTCAATGCTTCTATGACCTGGCCGATGCCATCATCCATGTGTTCGATAAATGCTACCAGCTCTGCTCTGGTGCTGTCTATTCCGTTCTCTCGCTCCATTAGTTTTGCCACCCATTCTTCAGGAGGTTGAACCGGAAAATGGGGAGCGTTGTAAGCCAGATACAGGAAATAGGGTCGATTGTCGTCGGCCTGGCTGTTGATATACTCCGCGGACCATTGAGTGAACAGGTCGGTAGCGTGTCCCTCCGGATCGATTTCCCGGCCATTGAAGCGCATGTAGTTGATCCCATGCCTGCGGTGTTCCCAATAGTCATCCATCATATCTCCCAGCCAGCCGTGAAAGTAATCGAAGCCACGCTCTATGGGAGTATTGGGGGATTCAAGTCCTAAGTGCCATTTCCCAATAATGGCCGTGTGATATCCGGCACGTTTGAGTTCCTGGGGAAGGAGGGTGGCAGCCGGATCGAGATAGCCCCAGCTGTTATCTGCATGGGTGCGGATTACTCCAGGAACACCTACGTAATCCTGGTATCTGCCAGTGAGCAAAGCAGCTCTGGTGTGAGAACAGACCGGGCTATTCGCATAAAAATTGTCAAAACGCATTCCGGCAGAGGCAATCGCGTCTATATTGGGCGTTCGCATATCTTTAGTGCCATAATAGGACACATCGTGATATCCCTGATCATCTGTGACGATAAGCAGTATGTTGGGAAGGGGTTCATCCGGGCTGCTTAATGAGTGAACCGGTTCCTTTGAAAGAATAACGGTAAAAAATAAAAGGAGATAAATGAATGCCTGATACATGGAGAATATACATTATTTGATAAGAAAGATTAGAAAGTATTAACGGTCGACTTCCCTGTAATGAATACATGAGGTTTACCAACTTACGCTTATTCCCGTTCTGCAAGTTGATCTTTACCGATACGGAGGTCTTTCTGGTGCTTAGCCACGAAATCAGTAATTTGTTCCAACACTTCCGGGTGGCTTTTTGCAATATTAAAT
>CAYQCG010000550.1:0-1935 GCA_964415925.1 uncultured Puniceicoccaceae bacterium
AATATGTTACTGATTCTTCAATTTTTAAACCAAAAAATTGATCCTTCTTCATAAGCGAAGATACAGGGGCTATCTGATGATGTGATGCAGAATGATCACTTTTCAGGATAATCTCTTCATTTGCGTCCAAAAGGAGCTCAAACAATCCGCCTTTATTAGGATTAATCCATTTCTCTTTACCTTCGACTGCCGTTAAACGCTCATTCGTACCGATTTTCAATAAAGCTGGTTTTCCAGAAAGGCTTTTGATGCGAACGAATTGTGTTTTCCCACTCTTTCTGACCGCACTGACCAAGAAAGCGCCCTCTGCCCGAAAGTTATGAAAGGTTACATCAGTCCACGCATCCGGTACTGCTGGAAAAATCCGTATTGTATTGCCCCAGCTTTGTAGCAGCATATCATGGATACTTTGGGCGCCCGATAAGGGGGTTTCAATGACCGGGCTTGTATGAGAACTTTCACTATACATGGTTGTAGGGCTGAGGAAGGGTTTTAGCTCACGAAGATACCCGAGAGCTCTATTACCCTCTTCAAAGGCTGAAGCGATTGAAGAAGCACCCGTGTATGAATAACCCGACAAGGCACCTGTATCACTGGAAGCTGCACTTAAATTGATCCAATGTTCAAGTGACGTCATTGCCAACACACTAGCTCCCTCCTGCTCCAGGTTAACAATAAATAACGGATAGAGCATTAAAAGATGTGAATAGTGTCGGTGCCCGATAGTAAAAGGTACTCCTTCGGCTATCATGAAACCATTGGAATTCACTGGAAAATCGACCAGTTTTTCAGTCACCTCCTGCCAGCGTTCTACCTGTGGGTCATTAAGATCAAGTAGTTTATTAACTTCCAGAAGTGTTTCACATCCCCAACGCAAGAGGGCCAAGTCAAAATTAGTATCCGGCCCTCCTTTGTCATATTCGGGAGACCACGTCATAGGCAGATGAAGGACTTCCTCCTCATCTTCGGTAAGGAAATGCAAATAATAATTTATGGAACGCTTAAGAAGTGGAAAAAAATGGTTCTTAAGCAGCGATGGATCCGAGGTGTGGCGATAATAAAGCCAAACATTATGAAGAGCCCATGTCAGGTGCCCGGTCTCTGCTTTCCAGAGCCCCGGTTCCTTGATTTGCTGCCCCCAGAGATGTTGCCCTGTTTCGCGTCCTAACGCTGCCGAATCATGTCGATAAGGTTCTGGTACCGTCAAGATCAGAGCGTCGAGGTTGTTGAACAGGGCACGGTTGAGTGATTTTCCTAAAGAGAGACGGTTCGATGTATATACTGGCCAGTAGGAAAGCTGGACATTTAAGTTCCACCAGGCACCGGGCCATTGTGAGGGTTGAAACCACGGTCCCATGTTATCAATCAGCATACCATCTGCACGTGTTGCAGAGCCAAGTTTATACATTTGAATCCAGTAAAAACCTTCCCAAAAGAGATCGGGCAGAGAGACAAAACTGGAAGGGTAGTAGTCATGCCACCAGATCCTGTGACTTTCAATTAACTGGTTCAGTGGAATAACCGATATTTGCTCTATTACCTGAAGTGCTTCGTAGCGGGCCGTCTCATGTGGAAAACTATGATCAACGCTGACAGCAAGGACACGCTTTCCCGCTTCGCTGTATTCTTTCCATGCTGTAGCAGTCTCTCCTCCCGCAAGTAGAGGCTGACGGGTCATGTTAATTTCCTTATCGACATAGGAATAGTATGGTGGGTTATAACGATAATTCTCTTTATAATGTCTTTTTGAGAAAGTCTGCCGCGGGCTTACAGCCTCTTCAGGATGCCATTCCCAGAAGCAATTTTCTTCACCTACGGTGGTTTCGAGTATTGTAAGGATCAGATCCATTTCGGCATGGACGATCGTTCTCCATGAGATACTACCCTTATCCGTAATTATGGTACCGTATGCTTCCGCATTCCATAACTCGAGAC
>CAYQCG010000551.1:0-1931 GCA_964415925.1 uncultured Puniceicoccaceae bacterium
AAACGACTTGTTGCCAGCTTTGCGCGAGGGTTTGTGAGGCTTCGGTCCGCGATGATCCACCAAGGTCAATATCTGCCACGCGCACGCCGGGTAGGATGCCCTGTGCGTAAACGACCGCCACACCAGCGGCCAACAGTGCTAACATACAAAGCAACATCCAGATCATCAGTACCACCATCACTCCTCCTTTGTTCCCCATTCCAGGATTCCCGGCGGACACTTCGGAGAGCCAAAGCTTCACCTTTATTGCCAAAGATGGTACTGCCGTAAGTATTAGCTCTGACGCGGACCCGGATCAAGTGCCGGAGGAAGGGGTCATCAACGATGCTTTTGGTACGGTAAATATTACCGGTACAGCTTCCTCCTTGAACGAACCCGGCAGAAGGATTCCCGGATTGACCCTACTGACTCCTTTTCCCAATCCAACCAATGGGGATATCCAGATCCAGTACGAACTTATTGAGAGCACTCGATTAAATGTGCGGGTAATCGATTTGCAAGGTCGGGTAATGAGCAATTTGTTTGAAGGTCGTAACCCGCCCGGCAAACACACAATGCGCTTTAACACCGGCAACCTGGCACCAGGGCAGTACTACGTTCAACTCAGAGCCAACGGAGAGGCCGCTGTGCAGCCTTTTCGAGTAGTGAAATAAGAGGAGCTTCCAATTAAGAACTGACCCCGCCGATATGGAATAGGTAAAAGTGGGTTCAGAATTGAAGAGGGACAAGGAATCAGACCTTTCATGCTGACCTTGTCCCTTTCTATTACTCCAGGAACAGGAAGGTCGTCCGGCGATTTTCCTGATGCTGCTCCTCGGAACAACGGGAACAAACACATTCATTGGAAGGACTATTCTCCCCATATCCCCGAGCAATGAGTCGATCGGTAGAAATCCCTTTGGAGATTAAGTAATCAACCGCTGATTGGGCACGACGCTGCGACAAGTCCAGATTATATCTGGGGTTGCCCCGGCAATCGGTATGCGACCCCAATTGGATCCGACGATCCGGGTTCAGCTCCAAAATGGCTACCAACTCGTTTAGGGTAGGTTTAGCATCGTCCCGGATTTCCAAACGATCAAAGTCGTAATAGATATTTTCCAAAACGATCTCCTTGTCCGTATAAATCCGATCAAGTACAATCTCGACTTCAAACTCCTGAACGGGTTGATTCGGATCCCGACCAATGCCCTTGGTCGAAAAGCGGGAGGCTGAGGTCAGGTAATCCCTTTTTGAAGCTGTGAATACATAGTCCATATCCTCCTCCAGGGTCAGCTCGAACAAACCATCCTCTCCAACCTCAACTTTCTTTTGAATTTCGCCGAATTCGATATCGACCATCGCTCCGGGCAGTGCTTTTCTACCCAGGACCCGGCTGTTGGGATCGTCGGGATTATCATAGATCTTCTCAAGTACAAATCCTTTTAACAGCATTTTATACTCGACCACGACGGGCTCCTCCGGCTCGGGACGCGGCGGAGGGACGACCTTTTCAAAACGGAAAATATCATCAACTCCGGTTCCGCTTCCTCGAGAGGAACTGAAATAACCGACCTGTAGCACACCTTCTTTTAAAGATTCGCGCCGATCGATAACCAATCCGAAATCGTCTGAGCCTGAGTTGAGGGGCGGAAGAAGATTGTAGGCTGGTGACCAAGCCCCATTATTTAGCTTGTAGCTTTTAAAAATGTCCAGCCCTCCCATGCCCGTATGGTTGTTGGAAGCAAAATAGAGCGTATCCCCATCGACGGAGGGAAATTTTTCATCTCCCATGGTATTGATGGACCGGTTCATTAGCTTGGGATCCGACCACCCCTCCGGGACGCGCTCGGTGTACCAGATGTCATAGCCTCCCCAACCCTCAGGATGATTCGCCGAGAAATACAAGGTATTTTCATCTGCGGACAAAGCCGGATGGCCGTAGTTTACTT
>CAYQCG010000552.1:0-1929 GCA_964415925.1 uncultured Puniceicoccaceae bacterium
AAAGCGAATCGATAGACATGCCTGTCGGAGCGTCTGTCAAGGAATACCTGACGTCCGGTACACCGACAGCTTCTACGTCATAGTTGTAAACTCCACCGAGAATTAGCTCAGGAATCGGATGGTCGAGGGACTTTTAGCGGGGGAGGAGATGGCACCGGAAATAGCGGGCATACTACCGGCATTCATCCTCGGACAACCTCACTACCTAACAGAGTCGCAAGAGGAGGTTTTCAAAAAAACCGGGACGCTTCACCTGTTTGCGATAAGCGGACTGCATGTTGGAATGGTGGCGACATTTCTTTATTTACTTCTGAGGTGCCTGCCACTCAGCAGAGCCCAGGTGGCGGTCGCGGGGCTAATTGTATTATTTTTGTATGTTGGTATCACAGGAGCGAGCGTTTCAGCGCAAAGAGCCTATCTGATGGTGCTATTTTTCTGGGGCAGTCATTTATTCTGGCGACAGGGTAATCCGCTGGCTGCACTGTCTGGCTCCGCTGTCATCGTTCTGATCTGGAAACCTGAAGAGCTCTGGAATCCGGGCTTTCAACTATCTTACGGCGTTGTCAGTTCAATCCTGCTCTACGGTGTGCCCATGACTCATTATATTCGAGAGAAACTTCCGCTATACACAGGACTTCCACCGACATCCTACAAGTTCCGGCACAAGCTGGTTGTGGGCATACGGGATTACGGGACCGGATTGGCAGCAATCAGTTTCTCGGCAATAATCATGAGTAACATTCTAACCACTCAGCATTTCCAAACATTCGCACCGGGTGGTTTTTTCCTGAACCTAGTGCTAGTGCCACTTGCTGGAATCCTGATGGCTTTGGGATTAGTTTCGGCACTAGCGGGACTGGCAGGCATAGGCTTTGTCAGTCATGGTTTCAATTTTGCATCCTATAAACTAATCTGGGTGATGAATGAAATGCCTATGATCAGCAAGGAGACGGAGATGGTTTCTTTTGGTCTTAAGTATTTGCCACATTCCTTTGGCTTATGGCAGGCGCTAATGGTGGTATACCTAATGGCAGCACTGCCCTACCACAAGCGACCTCGAATATCTTTCCTCTTGCCGCCGGTTACCGCTGCAATAGGATTGATCTTCTTTACCACTTCAACGATACAATCATGAAAAGCGCCTACGAACTCGCGATGGAACGGTTAGAAGCCGAAGATCCGGATGTATCCCCAAAGCTTACGGATACCCAAAAGGAAGCGTTGGCTGAAATCGACACGCAGTATCGTTCCAAAATTGCGGAGCGCGAACTCTTTCTTAAGCAGAAAATAGCGGAAGCAGAACAAACAGGGTCGGTGTCTGACCTAGAGCAGTTACAAACGCAACTACAGAATGAGCGTAAACGGCTTGAAGACGAATGCGAAGAGGCTAAGGAGAAGATACGTAAAGGCCAGGACTAACCAGTTAAATTGAGGGAAAATTCTGCACGAATAATTTTGTGGTCTGCCGCATCAGTGTCGATCACCTCATGGTTTTCAAGCTTGAGGCCATTGTTATACAAAAGGTGATCGAGGACATACGGTAGGCGCTTCCAGGTAATCGTTTCGCGTTGGACGGTACGGTATCCTGTAGCTTCAAGCTGTTCAATGGTGGACTCCCCGGGGGCGGCATTGAAATCACCACCCAGCAGAGTGGGCATGCTACTGCTACGCAGAACTTCCTCCACACGATTACGTTGGCCGAGATGGTCGTCGCTGGAAAATTGTATAACGAAGAAGGCCTGAAGGTGAGTGTTGAAAACCTGTATTTCCTGACCTTCGATTTTCGTACGCGCGCCGATCAGCAACCGATCAGTTGGCTCGGTCTTACGGCCTTCGAAATCGAAACTTAAGTCGGGTGCGGGTAAATCGACTTTTTCCGTGTGTGTGAGGGGTGTTTTGCTGAGAATGGCCAAACCGTAACCAAAGGGG
>CAYQCG010000553.1:0-1924 GCA_964415925.1 uncultured Puniceicoccaceae bacterium
TCAAGTGATTGGCGTGGGTAAATCGAGAGGTTGCTTGCATGGATTTCTCTTTACGCTTCGGCAGGTATCGGTTTCGGCTTACGGCTGAAGAACTGCCGGACTGACCCAAACGTACGCCGCGCCAATTTGAAATTCAGGTAGATACCCGCAATAATTACCACAATCAGAATAGCGGCAACGACAGAGGCGAAGACTGGGTAGTTAATGGCCAATGCTAGCAACCCCAAAACCAGCGTATCTTCCAGCACACTAACCGCACTATTGGTAACAGGTTCTGGGCTGGTGTTGATTAGTGCCCGCAGCGATGCTTTGCCGCCATGCGATGTGAGCGCCGTCGAACCCGCTATCAGCATTGCCGCCCCCTGTAACTCTGCCTGCTCTGGAGGGATAAAATTAAGCGCCAGCGCGATGGCTCCTGCAGGGCGTACAAACGTGTGCAGAAAATCCCAAACGCTGTCAACATACGGAATTTTGTCCGCGAAGAACTCGATCAACAGGAAAACCCCAGAGAGCGCCAATCCCATCAGCGATCCCAAAAAGCTAAGTTCATCAGGCAGATCAAGCCAGGCCAAACGATCACCTAGCCCCAGTACAAACAACGTCAGATACAGATTCACGCCCGCCGTCAACGATACAGGTAAAATAGCAGCTTCCATAGTTTTGATTCACACCCTCGCAGCTTTTTTATAAGTGTATCTAAAAACGATACGACGGGATAGGAAGTTGGTTGCATCAACACGGATGAAACCCCAACAGCGGATTGGAACTTTGTTGTCATGGGAGAAGAAAGCACCTATTGGGTTGGATAGGTGCTTGGGGCTAGGCTACTTAATTTCGTTTGGCTCTGTGGCCTTGTTGAGCGCGTCACGTAGTTCGTCAGCATCTGTATACTTGATCGTGTAATCTACGACGCCGCTCTTCAGGTGCAGGTGATTGCCTTTTCTGAGCGTCGTCAGCGAATTGGGTCTCACAACGCACATTGGGTGTTGGTTTCACCTGTGGGAGACTTGACTTCGCCGGGTTGGGTCTATGGCGGCTATCTATGTCTGCCGACCAGCGGCGTTTGCGATGGCCGCTTGACCTGTTGTGATCCGGAAGCCTCGTGTGAGAGCGGTTTTTGTAGGGGTGTGTCCAGTCTCCGGTTCACCTTGACCTGGGAGGCCGACACCGATCTCGACCTTTACTTGAGTACGCCCGCGCAAAACCCCTTCAATTTCCGGGTGCCTGTGTTTGACCGTGGCCAACTGATTCAGGATGCCTGCGTGGACAGCGGTTGCCTTGAAACCGGCGACGATCATCGCGATTCCATTGTGTTTCATGCCTTACCAGGCAGCGATCCAGCTTGGCAGCCGCCATCTGGGGTTTATCGGGTTTGGGCTGAGAATGCCGATGGCCGTCAAGAAACCTCGTTTGCCATCACCGTCTATGAAGGCGAGTCACCCAGCGAAACCCTTCAGGGCTGGCTCCCTGCCGAAGCCGGTGCGAGCAGCGATACCCTGGTGTTTCCCTACCGTGTTGATCAGGCGCAAGTCCTCGTGTGCGACGATGAATGCCCCTACGCCAATGATGGTCAATGTGATGATGGCGGCTCAGGCAGCGTGTTGGACGTGTGCGCCTGGGGAACCGATTGCAGCGACTGTGGGCGACGGGTTCGAGCCGAGGGCGCCCAGGTTCAGCCTTAGCGCTGGGGGCACTCTGATGAGATGACGCTGTCTTGGCGAGAAGTCTGTTGCGCGTTAAGACTGACCCAACGGATGCGGCAAACGCGGCTCACGGGACGGGCGATCCCCACCTACGGAGAGTTGACATGCGGTTTCAAGTTCTCACCCTTCTGGTCCTCGGTCTGACCGGCCTGTTGACCAGCAGCATTGACAAGATCCCCCCGGCTCCGGTGGCTGACGTCGCCATGGAGGAATCTACATGG
>CAYQCG010000554.1:0-1921 GCA_964415925.1 uncultured Puniceicoccaceae bacterium
ATGGGAAGAAAAGCCCCGGGGAGCATTTCAGGGTATTCCCTCTCTCCAATTGGACGGAGATGGATGTGTGGTTATACATCCAGAGAGAAGAGATTGAATTGCCTTCACTATATCACGCTCATGAAAGAGATGTTGTTATCCGTAACGGGACCATACTTGCGGTCTCCGAGTTTGTACAGCCTGTAGATGGTGAGGAAGTAAAGAAGATGCTGGTGCGCTTCCGGACGATGGGTGACGCAACCATTACCGGCGCAGTTGAATCGAGTGCCAGGGAACTCAAGGACATCATCAATGAAGTCGCGGCAGCCCGGCAGACCGAACGGGGCAACAGGGCGGATGACAAACGTTCCGAAACAGCTATGGAAGACCGTAAGCGACAAGGTTACTTTTAGGCAGTGGAAGCAGAAACTATCATGAGCATTCCTGCGAAGCGATTGGTCAGCCCTGAGCGTGCGGCCGAACTCAAAACGGCCTCGAAAGATTGGCCATCGATTGATTTGAATCAGGAACAAACCGGTAAACTGGAAATGGTATTACAAGGCATTCTGGTTACAGAGAATATTGATTTGGATCTGACTAATATTGAGTCGGATGACATCGCGTTGAGAAATGCCGAAGGAGTAATGCTTGCAGTCTGGCACACGTCAAGTGGTGAGGTTGAAGGTGTTCAACTGCCTCAGCACTACGCGTATAACGATTTACGCCTTTCTCCAGAAGAAATCCGGGCTCACTATGGAGACAGGCCAATCCTGATGGCATTTGTGAGCGGACCGCTCTTGAGGCAGCAGGTTATGGATCTATTGGATATGGCTGTCGACAGGGAACATGTCATTTTGCTTGCTGCTATAGAACACGATACTGCAAGCCTTTTCGATCAGACGACCCGCTTGCGGACGTTAAGGTGCGAATTGAAACAAATTCCTGACAGGGAGAGTGAATTAATCCTGCTCCCCTTGCTCATTGATTCTCATACGAAGCTTCCGGATAGTATCCTTAGACCTATATCCAAGAGTTTCGGGGCCACAGAATATGTTGATTTAACCACACCTGTAGTTAGCGATTCGTTAAAAATACTTCGAGAAAAACTGGAGAGAGGACAGGATATTTCTGATAAGCAGTTATATACTCCTGTAACAAAAATACTGAGAAAAGTATACCCGCCACGCAATCAGCAGGGTTTCACTGTATTTTTCACCGGCCTTTCTGGTTCGGGAAAATCAACCATTGCACGGGCGCTGGTCGAAAAACTGAAAGAGGCAGGCGAGCGCAAGGTCACCCTATTGGATGGTGATCTGGTAAGAAAGAACCTCTCCAGCGAACTCACTTTTTCAAGGGAGCACAGGGACTTGAACATCCGCCGTATAGGATTTGTCGCGAATGAAATCACTAAGAATGGTGGAATTGCAGTCTGTGCACCGATTGCTCCCTACGACGCCATACGAAGGGAAGCAAGGCGGCTGATTCAACCCCATGGTGGATTTATACTGGTTCATGTAGCGACACCTTTGAGTGTTTGCGAGGCGCGCGACCGGAAAGGTCTCTATGCCAAGGCAAGGGCTGGACTAATAACAGAGTTTACGGGAATTTCTGATCCTTACGAATCCCCTGAAGATGCCGAATTGGTTCTTGATACAACTGAAAAGAGTGCCAGGGATGCCGTAAATGATGTATTAGCTCTTTTGCACAACGAGGGTTTCCTCGAAACAATGGAATCAATTGATTAATGAGTTCATATGGACATATGGAACTGCTCCGGTTTACCACAGCCGGTAGTGTGGACGACGGAAAAAGCACGCTGATCGGACGTTTGATGTTCGATACCAAGACGATTTTCGAGGATCAATTAGAGTCTGTTGAACGTGTCAGTATATCACGGGGCGACCAGCATGTCGATCTTGCACTGCTGACAGACGGATTAAGA
>CAYQCG010000555.1:0-1921 GCA_964415925.1 uncultured Puniceicoccaceae bacterium
TGTCACAGGTCAATATTGGCAAAAATTCAACCCACTTGACTATCGCTTTTTATTGGTAGGCCATCTCTACCCACGAAACCTGAACCCGCTCATTAAAGATTGGTGGGATCGTTTATGGGAACCCATAACCTTTAATGGTCCTCCAATCTGGACAGATGTCGATGTAAAAGGTGATTGGGATATTGAGAACAGCAATACAGGGTATGTCCGTGTCAATACTGGCCCACTTGAATATGCAGGCGTCCCGACAGAAAGCATCGATACATTCGTCTGGCAAGAGGGAAACTTTGTCAGTCTCTATAATTTTGGTGCGAAAACTGATTCAGGAACTGTTTCGGGACTAATGAATTTCATTTATCCACGTGCCGAAAACGAGAGTAATGCAATACAACTCGATATTAATTCAACGCTCCCACTCGCGCAACTGAATGAAATAATGGATGCGGGATTGGAGGATTTTCTGGCGGATATCAAATTCCAAAGGCCACCGGTTGTGGAACTAACGGGTCAATTGGATCAGGATGTTACAACAGAAATCTATACTGCTAACTTGGGGGTTCAATTGAACAGCCCCTATCCCTTTACGTACCTCGGCATCAATTTTGATGATGGTATAGCAAATATACAATGGCTTGAAGAAGGATTAACCATTGATCCTCTTAATTTGGGCCTGCATGGTGGCAACCTAAACGGTAAGTTGTTAATTGACAAAACTGTTGATAGTGGTCCTGAGCCCATCAATGTCATTTTAAAGGGCGATTCAATTGATTTCCTTCCTTTTATGGACAACCTCTCATCTGTTGAAATGGATGTTCCAGAAGAAATGGACCGCACGACCGATGCGGATAATCCAGTAAATGAAAACACCGAAACAAGTGAACCCGAAAGGCCGGGACAATTGGACCTTGAGCTAGATGCTAACGGTTTTACTGGAAATCCAGCTTCTTACGCCGGAACGATAAATTTTAACATAACAGAGGCAGATTTCGGCAAAGTCCGGATGCTGGGATTACTTAGTAGACTGTTTGAAGGTGTCGGAATGAATGTAGGGACGCTGACACTGGATAAGGCGCGTGGTGAAATTGAAATTCGTGGCGATGCTCTCTATTTCTCCACGCTCGTGATTTCCGGCCCAACGCTTTCAATCGATGGTAGTGGTGATTTTTTCTGGATCGCTGACGATTTGAATTTCAACGCAAACATAACTTTTCTCGACCAGCCTTCGAATCCATTTAGTTTCATTTTGAGGACCCTGTTATTACCCATTGGTTATGTATTTGAAGTAAAATTGTTCGGATCCACGGAAAGCCCTAAATGGAGATTTCTCTTTGATCCACGAAACCTGATAAGCAGTGGTAAGCGCTCCCAACCGTTACCAGAGGATGTGAATGAGAGGATAGATGACAATAGCCAACATGAAATACCGGATATAACTCCTGAAAAGAAGGAAGAAACTGAAGTAAATAAAGAGTCTTCCGTTAAGCAGTGAAAATTAAGACATTGCATCAGGGCTTTTTTTTAACCAAAAATCTTTACGTAACGGCTTGAAATTGCCCCTGACATAAATATCAACCAAGCACCTATCTTGGACTTAAAACAAATAAAATCTGTCATCGAAATGATGAAGCGGGCTGATCTCACAGAATTCGAGATCGAAGAAGAGAATCTGCGGCTGCGAATTGCCAGGAAAAGTGATCAGCCTGATGCCCCAACTATTGTACAACAAGGACATGCGCCCACTATTCCCGCAAGCATGCCTCACCAGTCTGAACAATCTGCAGAACCCGCACCGGTACAGGCAAATGAGGCAGAGGGCCATTACATTCGCTCACCAATGGTCGGCACGTTTTATCAGGCGCCTTCTCCTGAAAGCCCTCCATTTGTAACTCCGGGTAGTAGCGTAAATCCGGACACTGTCGTC
>CAYQCG010000556.1:0-1913 GCA_964415925.1 uncultured Puniceicoccaceae bacterium
ATTAACCTTCATCCGCTCCCCTTTCCTTTTTCCAAAACTTTAAATCAACAATTCAAATGGCTAAAGAAATTAGCTTTGATAGAGACGCCCGCGAAAAACTGCGGGAAGGTGTCGACGCCCTCGCCAACGCCGTCAAGGTAACGCTGGGTCCCAAAGGACGCAATGTTGTTCTTCAGAAGAGCTTCGGCGCTCCCCAGATCACCAAAGATGGTGTTACTGTGGCAAAAGAAATTGAACTGGAAGATGCCGTCCAGAATATGGGCGCACAAATGGTAAAAGAAGTCGCATCCAAAACGGCTGATATTGCCGGTGACGGTACAACTACCGCTACCGTTTTGGCTCAAGCCATGATCAGTGCCGGTTTGAAGAACGTCACAGCTGGTGCCAACCCCATGGACCTAAAGCGCGGTATGGACAAAGCCACTCGCGCTGTCGTCGAAAATCTGAAAGAACAGTCTGACGTAATCGGCGACGATATCGAAAAGATTCGTCAGGTTGCGGCCATCTCCGCCAACAACGACGACGAAATCGGAACCCTGATCGCCGACGCCATGAAGCGCGTTTCCAAAGACGGTGTCATCACCGTTGAAGAGGCAAAGGGTACCGACACCTATGTAGATGAAGTGTTAGGTATGCAGTTCGACCGTGGATATCTTTCTCCTTACTTCGTAACCGATGCGGAGAATATGGTCACTGAATATGAAAGTCCCTATATCCTCATTCACGACAAGAAAATTTCCAACATGAACGATATCGTTCCTGTGTTGGAAAAAGTGGTCCAGGCTGGGAAGCCGCTCTTGATTATCGCCGAAGATATCGAAAGCCAGGCGTTGGGCGTATTGGTAGTCAATCGCTTGCGCGCTCAATTGAAAGTTGTTGCTGTCAAAGCTCCCGGATTCGGTGATCGTCGGAAAGCCATGCTGGAAGATATTGCCATCCTGACCGGCGGCACTGTGATCAGTGAAGAGAAAGGATACAAGCTGGAAAATGCTGGTCTGGAGCATTTGGGAAGTTGCGAAAAGATCACGATCGACAAAGACAATACCACTATCGTAAACGGAAACGGTAAGGAAGATCAGATTACAGCGCGCATCAATCAGATCAAGCAGCAGATCGAGACCACTACCTCCGATTACGACCGAGAGAAACTCCAGGAACGTCTGGCTAAATTGTCCGGAGGTGTAGCCGTACTGTATGTAGGTGCTCCCACCGAGGTCGAAATGAAAGAGAAGAAAGACCGTGTGGATGATGCACTGCACGCCACTCGCGCCGCTGTAGAAGAAGGAATCGTCACCGGTGGAGGTGTAGCTCTGGTCCGGGCCATCGATGCCCTCGATGGTTTGACGGGCATCAATGAAGATGAAACCATCGGTATCCAGATCGTTCGCAAATCCCTCGAATCTCCTTTGCGCACCATCGCAGACAATGCAGGTGTAGAAGGTAGTGTGGTGCTTCAGTCGGTTCTGGCCAGTAAAGGGGCCAATGGCTACAATGCCCGCACCGATGTTTACGAAGACTTGAAGAAGGCCGGTGTAATCGACCCAACCAAGGTAACTCTTATCGCACTGGAGAACGCCACATCCATCGCTGGCATGGTACTGACTACCGAGGTAGTTGTCAACGATAAGCCTGAGCCTGAGCCTGCCATGCCTCCCGGAGGCGGAATGCCTGGCGGAATGGGCGGCATGATGTAAACCTGTTCTTAATATCAGGTTTGTGCTGACCAGGTTGGGAAAACATTTTCAGCCTTCGGCAGCATAAAATGCAAACAAGCAAATAAACACTATGAAGGCTGTCCGTTGCGGACAGCCTTTTTTTGTCCACCCAATAGCAACTAGACCTTGATAACTGCACAAGCCATTGGATGATTTTCCTCAGATGGTAGATGCCAGATGTCAGACTGATTAAGTGAT
>CAYQCG010000557.1:0-1905 GCA_964415925.1 uncultured Puniceicoccaceae bacterium
GCGATATAGAAGTTAATCTATGTCTCGCCCCCTATGATTATACTTTTGATATAAGACCCTAAAAAAATCTTAAAAAATTAATATTCGCGATAAATCATAATCTCATTCTCATCGATTCGCCTTGATTCAATATTAAATCCGGCGTTGAGGAGCCTGATAAAGGAGTCAACATTATCGGAATAAAAGTTTCCACTGATCTCAATAGATTCAAGACCCGGATCAGAAATCATAATCTGAACGTTATTGATTAAATTCAATTCACGCACAATTTCTTTCAGTGACTCTGAAACAACGGTCATAAACCTGTGTTGCCAATAGAGTTTGTCCCGCACTTCGTTTTTGTTCAAGTCATTAATCGCCCATGTTGAAACATAAGCGGCCTCCTTTATGATATTCAAATACTGATTTGCGTGCAAGACAGACGATTCAGTTTTATTACTTTTGATCCTGTCAGGAGTTTTCGTGGATTTTTCGACTTTAACACGGCCACTTGTCACAAGCAGTTCAATATTTGCGGAGTCTACATTCAGATTGAATGCGGTGCCCAAGGCTACACACTTAAAGCCTTCAGATTCAACAATAAACGGCCAATCGTCATTTTTTGCTACATTAAAAAAGGCCTTCCCCTTCTCGATGAAAATCCGCCTTTCCGTGTCAGTATAAGTTATATCCAGAACGGAACCATTAGAAGTTTTCACCATCGAACCGTCAGGGAGGATCCGACGATTTTCATCGATCATTTTTTCGACAATCTTCTGATCGGCGGGAACGGGTCCTGCTGGTATACGACCTGAAAGAATGACGACAAGAAGAAGCGCTGCAATGGCTGTTGCCGCGCCGGCAAAAATGGCCGGTTTCCTATATCTGAAGTTCGCGTGAGGGGCAAGCAAGTCCGGATTGGGTTTGAGGCTGTCCTGCGGTCGCCATTCAGAAAGACGGTAGACCCTTTTCCAATAAGCCTTATTGTGAGTGAACCGTTCGGAATGAAGGGGGTTTTCAGCGAGCCAATCCAATAGTGCGGCCTGTTCGTGAGGTGTAGCCCCGCGCTCAATTTTCCATAGCCATTCGATGGCTTGAGAGTCAATCCGCTCAAGGTCCTGATTGAACTGCAGCTTCTTTTTCACGGGTTCATTCTTTCGCTATCGTGTTTTTTAAAATATTGAATGAGTTTACGCATGCCGATGGTACCCTGGGTATCGACAGTGCTCTCAGAGATACCGAGTTCTTCGGCGATTTGCTTATGAGACATGTTGTAGATGCGTCGAAGGGTGATAATTTGCCGGCAGCGACTGGGCAAAGACTGGATAGCTTTGGTAAGGTAGGACAGGTCCTCGGACCGAACAAGTGATGCGTATGGATCATGCTCATTATCCATGATAGAAAAAACATCCATATCCCCGAAAGGGACGGAGTTTTTTTCTGATTTATCGTTGAGAAACTGGATAGCCACATTACGCGCACAGGCAAACAAGTAAGCTTTGGGCGAAGAGACATCCGCCTTGATATCGGCCTTAAACAAGCGTGCATAGGTCTCCTGAACAATATCGTCTATGATATCCGGAGAGAAACGCTTATCGAGCCAGGCACGTAAGGCTACTTCATACGTACGCATCTCATCGAGAACCGGATCGTATGATTCTAACTTTTTCTGGGGCATAAACTTAGTATTAAATGCCTGGGGTATATGTCAATTAGTTTCGCAGGCTTAAGCATATTTGCTTATCAAATACGACCGGGGCCAGGGCTGTGGCCTATTACAATGAGTGATAAAACAGGCTGATCGATATTACGGGAAATGACGGATATGAGAGGCTACAGGGCACAGCATTGAGCATTATTACTCTTTGGGTTCCCAGTAGAAGAAGTTACCGTCCACGACGAGGTTGAGGTCGTTTCTGGGGGTGG
>CAYQCG010000558.1:0-1905 GCA_964415925.1 uncultured Puniceicoccaceae bacterium
CCGGGACGACTACCCCACGGGCCTTTCTGTCCGCCTTTACCGCTCCAACTCATGAATACCGCCTTGATTCTTTGACTCTTAGGGATAACAGCACTACATGAGGAGGCATGGAGAGACAAGCAAAACCGAACGCCGGATTGGATGAATCCGCCATCCTTGCTGCCCTTAGCACTGTGATTGATCCCATTACAGGTAAGGATGTAGTGAGTGCCGGGCTGATTTCAAGTCTGGTCATTCGTGAAGGCCGGGTAGGGTTCCTGATTACCATCGCCCCGAAGGAAGAAGACATTCGGGCACCGCTACAAGATGCCTGCCGTGAAGCCGTTGAAAATGTGCCGGGTGTGACCCAGGCCACTCCCGTTCTGACAGCTGAGCGGCCAGCCCAAGAAGGCGCAACGGGCCCTGCCGGACGCAAGGGTGCACAATGGAACCTGACCCCGGTGGAAGGCGTGACACGGATTATCGCGGTTGCATCCGGTAAGGGTGGCGTCGGAAAATCAACGACCTCGGTGCAGCTAGCGTTCGCGGCACAACGTGCCGGGCTGCGTGCAGGATTGCTAGATGCCGATATTTACGGCCCCTCCCTTCCTCGCATGTTGAACCTGCATGGCAAGCCTGAGCTAGAGGATAATAAAATGATTCCCTTGCAGCGCGCAGGGGTACAATGCATCTCGCTCGGCTTCCTGGTAGGCGAGGACGAAGCCGCCGTCATGCGCGGACCCATGCTGACCAAAACCCTGCATCAACTCTTGCGAGGCACGGCATGGGGCACTACGGAGCGGCCGCTCTATATCTTGTTTGTTGACATGCCCCCTGGCACCGGCGATGTACATCTAAGCCTCGTGCAACAGGTGCCCCTGATGCATAACAAGGGTGGTGCGTTGATTGTGACCACGCCGCAGGATGTGGCCATCGCTGACGCACGCCGCGCTATTGCGATGTTCGATAAAGTCTCAGTACCCCTCCTTGGCGTTGTAGAAAATATGAGTTGGTTTGAAGATCCTTCCGGCCAGAAACACTCGCTCTTTGGGGAAGGCGGCGGCCAAACACTCGCAGACCGTAACAAGATACCGTATCTGGGAAGCATCCCACTTATGCCTGCGTTACGCGAAGCATGTGATAGAGGGTCGTTTGACAATAATGAGACGGCGAACGGGTATTACGACGCGATTGTGAAGCAGCTAAAATAGTTCAATATCATCACCATCAGCCGCGGCAGGCTTGTGTTCTTCTTCATCCAGGCATTCACCGATATCGGCTGGGTCCGAAATGTAGCCTTGTTCGAGCAGGTGGCTAACATAGTGGTGACGTAACTCCCCGAGTTTCAACTGGTCCAGGAGCTTTTTGGAGTAGTCAACATCCAGCACACCGCTCATGGCTTCGTCAGGAATAGAGCAAATCGTATCATCTATGCCTTTTTGGAGGTAGTTAATGGTTTCTAACAACACATTGATCGTGATCACCAGATTCTGGGATACGCGATCTTGAAACTGCATCGCTATCGTAAGCGCCATCAACTGATCAGACATACGGTCCATGATATTGTTGGCACTGCTCACCTTACCGGATACGGCTCCTGCCTCCAGGCTGATGCCCTTCATCATATTACGCATGGACGAAACATCTTGTGTCATACTTACAAAACGACCGCTGATATCCTCGAAACTGTCCTCCAGCAGGCCATTAACTTTTGGCAGCTGCTCTGCCAGCACCTGCATCGCGCAAATTTGTGATTCCGCCATACTCAACCAATCACGCAGCATCGCAAGAGGCGGCTGACCAGCCCCCTCATCTGTTGCCTCCGGATTGGAGAAAAGTGCGTTAGCGTGCATCGGCACCTCTACAATTATGCCGCCTGGCTATTTGGACAGAGTTTGCCCACTGCACGCTTTAGCGTTTCCGGAT
>CAYQCG010000559.1:0-1902 GCA_964415925.1 uncultured Puniceicoccaceae bacterium
CTTTATTGCTTCACGGGCATGATACACCTGCTTTTTTAACAGAAAGGCCAGTCCTCTGAGCAAGTCGGAATTCCTCAAGCGCAAGTGTCTCGATTTGAGTATGTTGGTCAGGTTAATGACCTTCTGCGGATCCTTTTCCTGCTCCAGAGCCAGATGTGCCTTCTGGATAATCTCTTCACTGGTTAGTTCTGAATCGATCTTTTGCAAAGTGTTACTTGTCGTCATAATACTGGCTGCTTTGGTTACTCTGTGGCCTAGTTATCGGAGCATTTTCATGTTGTAATAAGGATTATTAAAGATGAAATGAGTCTGTTCAGACTTGCGCAGTTATTTCTTTCAACATCTCTTCAAAAAGAGCTTCAATCTTTTCAACGGATGCGAGAGTCGTATATTTAAAAGCGTCTTCTGTTCCCTGTAGTGATAATTGCTCCCACAGGCCTCTGTTTTGAATGAGGTAGACAAGACGATCCGCCAGTGAGCGAGGATTACCACTTTCAAATATCAGTCCATTCTTTCCATCCTGGACTATTTCCCGTGAACCGCCAGTGCCACTGGATATCACCGTCAATCCGGCAGCCATAGCTTCAATCTGACTTTTACCAAAGGGCTCATCAAACAGACTGGGAAAAACCATTACGTTACTTCGACTATATAGTGCGGCCAGTTCATGCTTGTTCAGAAAACCTGGGAATTTAACGCTGTCTGCGAAGCCCTGATTCCGTGCATAGTCCTTAAGGGCAGCAGTAAAGCCCGAGTCTGTGGTATCGCCGGCAAACTCACAAGTGAAGTCGACTCCTCTTTGCTTCAAATGAGCCAGTGCTTCTATCAGTATGTGACTCCCTTTATAAGGGAGCAAAAGACCGGCAAAACATATACGAAGGCTTTGATGATCCGGAAGGAAAGCCCGGTAATACTGCTCAATCGGCGAACCTGGATGTAAGACAGCCGTATTTGTAAAATTGTATCCCTGTTTCTTGACTTCCCGGACCAGCCAATTGCTGCAACCTGCCAGGCAATACAATTTGGTTCCCGGTGCTGCCTCAAGAGGATAACCGGGACTGGCATTACCCAGCCGATGCAAGAGCGGAATTTTCCTCTCGACTAATTCTTTTAAATACGACCAGCCAATAAAATCCAGATTGCCCAGCATACAGCAATCAGGCGCAAATTGATCGCAGGCATCCATAATCAAACGGCTATTATAGTGGAGAATATCATTTAATGCTTCATCCCTTGCCGTTTGAATTGCCTTACCTTCTCGCCAATCTCCAAAAAGTTTCAAATTTCGAACAACATGCTTTTCTACCCCCTCTATGCCCTGATCCGGAGTCTTCTCTAAGTGAGGCATATCCGCCGTTAAAATTCTCAGCGAATGACCACGCTTTAAAAGCAAGTCGCAAAATTCCCAAACGGTACGCCCGAATCCTCCCATTTCCTGGGGAGGCAAAAGATTTGTTATGACAAGGATCTTCCGGGATTGTCTTGCCTCTTCTACAGGCGACTGGCCAATACGACGGAAATAGACTTCCTTTTGCTCAGGCTTAAGACAATCTTCAGATTCTAATGCCTCAATGACCTCCAGACCTTTTTCCGGAAGACTCCCCACTCTAGAAGCTTCCTTTAGATAAAGATATGCATCCGTCAATGTACCTTCCTCAAAATGAATCAGTGCAAGCTGCAAGTAAGCTTCAAGGTCATTCCGGTCCAGAGAAATGCGTCTCTCCAACTCAGCTCGCTGATCAATTGTGACGGGCGTTTTATCCAGAATTTGACTCATGGTTACTAAGGCCGTAGGAAACGACGGAGGGCTCACGTGTTTATCGTCCGCATGGATTTCTCTTTAGGGATTATTTGGAAATTAAAAAGAGCAGCCTGAACTGCACTTATTCATGGAGAACTATT
>CAYQCG010000560.1:0-1886 GCA_964415925.1 uncultured Puniceicoccaceae bacterium
AAGGCCGAACCGAACGCCACCCGTCCGATCGGGGAGTGGAACGAGGCGCGACTTGTGGTCAACGGGAATCAGATAGAACATTGGCTGAACGGAAAACGGGTAGTGCAGTTGGAGAAAGGCACGCCTCATTACTACGATCTTGTATCCAAAAGCAAATACAAGGATATAGAAGGGTGGGGCGAATTTCCCCGCGGCCACATACTCATACAGGATGAAGGTCCCCGGACGGCCTTCAGGAATATCAAGATCCGGACACTGGATTAGGGCAGTCTCTGGATGCCCTGGCTCTTATTTTACAAAGGAGTATTCGTAAGCGACACTGCCATCGACTCGATGGTGCCTGAAGGTCAATTCCGTCTCATTGCGTCCCGGCTTGATCTGACCACTGAGAAATCCTCCGATGATCGCGAGGTATTGATGCTCGTCCGTTCTCAGGTCCATGCTGAAGCCACCGGCGTGATCCTTGGAGGAGGCACCGGCAGAGAATTCGTGCACTCCGGTCTTGTCATCAATGCTGTGATACTGCCAATGCCGGTCGCCATTGACTACAATGACATTGTTTTCAGCGCAAAACTTGCGGATTTCATCGCCTTCGTGTGTCCAGTTGGGGTTGGAATGATTGTCACGTTTGTTTGCCCGGTCCGGACCAACGACTGGAGTGGGCGAAAACAAAATCTTGAACTTAGCATCCGAAGCCAGAACCTCTCGCTTGAACCACGCTTTTTGTTCCGGCCCCCAAATGCTCTTTTCCTCTCCATCCGGCATATCTTGTGGACTGCGATGGTCACGGACTTCGACGATCCAGAAGTGAAGGTCTTCGCTCCAGCGACGACTGCGGTAAGATCGATCCCCAAAGGGTACCTGTTCGCGAAAGATTGAAAGTCCCCTGACCCATGTGAGGTTTCCAACACGCATACCCGGCTCGCTGTCGTTGGTGAGGGTGTCATGGTCATCCTTGATAAAGAAGCTTGGGACATGGTTATGGAACTTCACGATATCCGAGCAACCATACCAGCGGTGCCAGTGAAAACGGGCAAGTTCAGGAGTGCGGGCTTCAACATCCCCACCGGAACTGCGTTTGTCATAGTAGACGACGTCACCGAGGTGGACGAAGAAGGCGGGATCCAAGTCCAGCATATGGTCATAAATCTGCAATCCAGCGGTGCCTTTGTCGCGTGTTTTCCAGCTTTGGCAAGTTGTTACAACAAAGCTTAAGGACTCACTTTTATGCGGACCGGGAGCGGTCGTGAAAGAGCCAGTGAGTGTCTGACCCGGATTACCGTTGGTAGAGCGGCTCTTGATCCTCAACTCATAGTGTTGGCCGGGTTCAAGATTCTCGAGGGTTACCTGTCGGGTAAAGTCCCGATCCGGGTCGACAGCGAGCCAACCGGTAGCGACCTTTGAATTGGGTTGATATTGGGGCCACCATGTCAGCCTGACACTACCCTTCATTCCCGGTAAACTTCCCTCCATATCAGAAATTTCGGCGCCATCCGGGAATTGCTTTTGTCCGAACTCGCCCTCGTCAAAATCACGATCGTCAGTGCCGATCCATTTCCGTCCGTCCCAATTTGGTTCGGGCAGCTCGGTCAGGCGCATCCAAATGACGGTTGAGTTGTCAGAGGTTTCCCCGATCTTGATTCCGTTGCCGAAGTAAGGTTGGGCAATGGCGGTGGAAATTGATGTAAAGAGGGATAAGGAGAAGAGAAGTTGGTGAAATTTCATACTATGTAACGTTCTAAGAGGGTGTATGAATCAAACACACTTTACAAGTGTGTATTGGTTATTCCTGATTCAGAGGTTGCAATTATCCTGTCGATTGTTAGTCGAATTTACTATATTTTCTTATTTCCAAATTCAATCTGTAATACCCATGAAAAGAATTG
>CAYQCG010000561.1:0-1867 GCA_964415925.1 uncultured Puniceicoccaceae bacterium
CAGACGCGACGGACTCAAAATCCGTTTCCCGCGAGGGAGTGAGGGTTCGACCCCCACCCCGGGTACCATGGGGAGTGAATGAGAGTGGGTGGTTCTAGATGAAGTCGAGGTGTTCGAACTGGCTGCCGAGAATTTCTGAATGCTTACAGCCCAGCCATTTGTCGAGAATAGTCGCGTAGATTCGCCTGAAGTCGATCGCGTAGGACAGGTCCTCGCGGGTTCCGACATTCAAATCGGGTGAAGAGCCAACGATTGTGTTCCGGATGTTGGAACCCATGACGAAGAGGGGGGCGGCGGTTCCGTGATCCGTACCTTTGCCATTGTTTTCCGCGGGGCGTCGCCCGAATTCGGAGAAGGTCATGGTGAGGACCTGTTTGTCGAGGTTATTGGCTTCGAGGTCCTGCTGGAATGCGGCGAGTGCTTCGGAGAGCTGGGTCAACAAGTTGGTATGGGCCTGGAGCTGGTTAACATGTGTGTCATAGCCGGACTGTGAGTGGAAATACATGCGGGTGTGGCTGCCGGACTTAATGAGGGCAGCGGTATGTTTCAAGGATTGAGCGAGGGGGTTTGGCGGATAGTTTACGCCGGTTTTGTAGCGTTCGATGATGTCAGCAACGCGCTTCTGGGTTGAGATGGTGTCCATCAGGGTCTGCTGGAGAAAGCCTGCGTTATTGGAACCATAATTCATTGAGGCCATGTCCTCGAGGAGATCGTTTTCCTGTCTGCGGTTGCGGAGGAACCGGCTTCCACTGACACCGAAGATGTTGTGGTGCCGATCACTGAAGAAGGTCTGTGGCACTTCATTGGTCAAGTGGATGGCACTGGGCATATCATCCAGGGGCGTGCCCGAACAATTATTGTCGAGGTATCGACCGAACCATCCGGTGGAGAGGAATTCGTCGGAGGAGCTGGCGGTTTCCCAGATTTCGGAGGAGCGGAAGTGGCTGCGGTTGGGATTGGGGTAGCCGATATTCTGGATAATACTCAGCTTGCCGTCCTTGTGCAGTGCTGAAATGGGGGAGCAGGCCTTGTTGAAGGCAATGCCTGACTCCAGTGGAACCAGTGCGTCTTTTTGAATGGCGAGGTTCGGGCGCAGTTTGTAATAGCGGTCGTCCTGATAGGGTATGACCGTATTCAAACCGTCATTACCGCCAGCCAACTGGATGAGGACGAGGATGGTATTGTCCCTGTCGGGAGAAGGGACGCCGGTCTTGACGGTCTGAGCGAGGAAGGACGGGGCGTATTGGCTGAAGGCGAGCAGGCCTGCACCTTTGCCGCCGATACGGATGAATTCACGACGTGTGAGTGGCTGGCGAAAGTATTTCTTCATAGATTTGATTCCTTAGCACAATTGGTAAAGTGGGGATTGCATGATGGTTAAAGCCAGAGCCCTGATGGATTGTATTTTTCCGGTATTGGAATTATCCAGGTATTCAACGAGTTTGGTTTTTTGCGATTCGGGAGGAGAAAGCGGATAGAGGATGGCAACCAGTTCCTCGACGATCTGGGTGTTTGAATGATCCCTGAACTTGCCGAAGTGTGTATTGGAGATGGTAAACTCAACGTTTCCTTCCTTTAGCTTTTCCTGGAGGCGCATACGGTCGTCGGCGTTGAGGCTTCTCGGGTTGATGTTCCGGAAGAGGGCTTCGGCTATCTGGTGTCTTGCGGCAAGGGTGGTTGAATTGATCCAGTTCTTACCTCCAACCCAACCGCGGACATTTGGCGGCCGGTAGAAAGACTGGCCCATGGCGGTCATCAGGTTAAGGACCTGGCGCTGGAGGGTAGTGACGGCGAGATTAAATTCCTGGAGAGCACCCAAATAGTAATGGATGGGCGTCTTGATATAATTTCCGCGAAAATCCTCATT
>CAYQCG010000562.1:0-1866 GCA_964415925.1 uncultured Puniceicoccaceae bacterium
GACTTGCCGCTGGGAGCCCGAATAATTGATGGCAAAACGAACTTCACGCTATTTGCGCCGCGAGCCACAAAAGTTAAGACGGTTTATTACAAGAAACTGGATAAATCTGATGCCACAGAGCTTGAAATGGAGCGCGTCGATAACTCAGTCTGGGAAGCAGAAGTCGGGGAAACCCTGGCTAACGCATTTTATCATTACCATGTTGATAGTGCCCTTGAGGATCCACAGACACATTTCAATGCCCAGTTCCCAGTATTGGATCCCTACGCAATGGCCTGTGTTGGACCCGCCGGCCCTGGGATTATTATAGAGCCCGACAGGATTAAACCGCTTGAGGATAACTTTAATCCGCCCCAATGGCAGGATCTTGTTATCGTAGAATCGCATATTCGTGATTTAATTCAGAAAGCAGATTACGAGATTAAAGAAAAAGAACGGCTTGGATTTACAGGTCTGAAAAAATACGCTGAATCCACAGGTTTCTACTTGAGGGATCTCGGTGCCAACGCCGTTGAATTGCAACCTTTACAGCAGAATGACGCCCAGTCAGTTGATGAATACCACTGGGGTTACATGACTACGAACTATTTCGCGCCGAACAGTTACTATGCTCTTAAACCGGAAAAAGGATCGCAGATAGAAGAACTCAAGGAGTTGGTCAAGACACTGCATGCGCAAGGATTTACTGTTATATTAGATGTTGTTTTCAATCACGTAGGAGAACCAAACCACCTGCAATATATTGATAAGCGGTACTATTTTGAACTCGATGAGGAGGGAGACTTTCTCAATTGGAGCGGCACGGGCAACACACTCCACTGTAATACCCCAATGACAAAACGATTGATTATCGAGAGTCTGACGCACTGGATGAGTGTCTATGGTATTGATGGCTTTCGTTTTGATCTGGCCGATCTCATTGGGAAAGAAGTTCTTGTGGAAGTTGAAAAGGCTCTTAAGAAACTGAAGCCCTCGGTAATTTTGATTACTGAGCCCTGGAGTTTCCGGGGCCATATAGCACATGCTCTAAAAGACACGGGTTATAGTTCATGGAATGACGGATACCGTGAATTTGTGAAAAAGTACGTGCTGGGAGAGGAAAATGCCAAGGGTTTAAGCTACTTTATGAGTGGGTCTTTGGAATACCTGACCGCATGGCCGGCACAAACCGTAAATTATGTGGAATCACATGATGATTACAGCTGGATTGACCGGATTACTGAGAACTCCAACAATAATGGCAACCATCCGACTCCCAATGATCGGCGCAGAACCCACTTGATGGTTTCAATCCTGATGATGTCGCTGGGGATTCCAATGATTTCGGCGGGACAGGATTTCCTCAGGAGTAAGCACGGTCACCATAACACCTACCAGTCAGGTGATATTAATGCTCTGGATTACTCAAGGTTGCTGCACTACTCCAATTCACATAGTTACTTTCAGTCCTGGATACGCTTCCGTCAGTCTGAGATTGGTAAATTACTCTGCCCTTATAAACGGCCTTCGAAAGACTATTTGAAATTCATGGAAGGAAAGAAGTCGGAGGCACTTTCGGTAATCGTTAATGCTAATGGCAAAGAAGGAAAAACAATGCTACTCTTCGCTGTTAATCCCACTTTGCAAATTGTCGACTTCAAGCTCGGTAAGGAATATGACCGAAAATGGAAACAGATCGCGGATTCGGAAAGATTCAATCAAAGTGGACTGAAAGGGGCTTTGATTTTCATTAAGAACAATGGCTTTTCTATCCCGCCGCTGAGTTCTGCATTATGGATTAGCGATAACAGTAATTAGACGTGCTAATTACAAGCACAGTTTTATATTAAATATTATTCTTGGCAAAAACTGCTGCAAACTCATCTT
>CAYQCG010000563.1:0-1866 GCA_964415925.1 uncultured Puniceicoccaceae bacterium
ACCACTGCTGACTGCGTGACATAGATTTTTGGAAGGAGCGTTTCATGAAGCGCTACGTCATTCTGCCCGTGCATGGGATGCGAAGCGAAGGGCTTGGGCGAAATGCTCTGCAGCAGACCGGAAACCAAGTCCAAATCGCTGCAAGGCCAGGTTTGTTTGCCGATGCCCCAATAAGAGTTATTCAGTCGATCAGCGTAAATGGCCCGAAATTAGTTGAAATGAGTGAGCAGGCAGAACTTGAGCTCCGACTTTTCATGCCTGATCTGAGAATAATTCCAGAAGTATTTTATAACAGACCAGACCCTTTCAGAGACTATTATTCCGAAAGTGATATAGGATCTAGCAGTCACACAGGTCGTGATTCGGTGTCCATTGTCGTAAAAGATCGAGACAGTTCTGCTCCAATCCAGAGCGCCCAGATTTCTGCTTTTACTAATTTTCGACACAAGGAAGGTGTAGGTTCTCTTACAAATGCCGACGGGAAGGCTATTCTCGAAATAAGGAAAGATACTAAAATTGATCGCCTTTACATTCATCCACCTACAGGTTATTGGGGTCTTCTTCAAAAAAGTCTAAATATAGCTGACGATACGTTTTTTCTTGAGCCCATTCGGCTGGGTGAAAAAAGTAACGCACTGACTAAGTATTATAATGACATGCCCGAAAACTGCGGGCTAAATGTAACTGTTGCAGTTATCGATACAGGAATCGACCCATCTCATGGAAGCCTGCGCGTCGCAGGTGGTGCAAATATGGTCACGGATGAGATTGTTGATGATCCTGCGAATAGCAGCGAGTGGCGCCCCTCCCTTGTTAGAGGCGAGCACGGTACTCACGTGGCCGGTATAATTGGTGCAAATGGCACACCGCCAGATGGGATACGTGGGGTTGCGCCCGCATCAGAGATACGAAGTTACCGAGTTTTTCCTGACTCTGGCGCTGGGGCTTCAAATTTCGACGTAATGGCAGCCATTGACAGGGCGGTCCAAGATGGCTGCCACGTGGTAAACTTGAGTCTCGGTGGACCAGTGATGGATGACGGCGTTCGCGCGGCGATCGGTGACGCTGTTAGCGCCGGCACATTAGTAGTTGCCGCGGCAGGCAACAGTTATAGGAAGTCCGTCTGCTTCCCGGCGGCATATGACGGGTGCGTTGCTGTCACTGCACTAGGTGACAAGGCCTGTTTTCCCGCGCATTCGACCGAGTCCGGCGAGATTGCTAAGCCTGCAAATAATGAAGGATTATTTGTCGCAGGATTCTCAAATTTCGGACCGCAGGTAAAATTAATTGCTCCAGGTGTCGGTATTGTTTCAACGGTCCCTGGGGGCTTCTCCGCAATGAGTGGCACATCAATGGCTGCTCCTGTAGTGACAGGATTTGCAGCTGCCTTGCTCTCTTCAAGTGAGTTTTTGCGACAGCAGGAACAGCGCGAACGCGTTCAAGCGTTGGCTAGAGCGCTTTACTTGTGTGCTGAACCGATAGGGTTTGGTCGAGACTTTGAGGGATATGGCCTGCCTCGCGCAGGACGTATTGAGAGCGCTCTGCGACAAATTGAAGATGAGGAACTGGGTAGTGAGAACATCTAATCATGGCGGAACCGGCGACGTTGACGGATGGATCAGACCATGCTAAATTCAAGAGTCATTCAAGAGGGTGATGACATGGACGTGAGCGGTAGGTCGACCGCTGATAGGGTTATAGTCCGAGCTGGTTCGCTAGGAGCGCGCTCGCTTGAGGAGGTTGCCGAAGAGCTTCGAGGACGACATGATTTACGGATTATTAGTCAGACGGCTCGCATGCTGCTTGTAGAGTGTGCTCCGCGTGTGTTGGTAGGTCTTGATACGGAGTTTCCGGGCGTATCGGTAC
>CAYQCG010000564.1:0-1862 GCA_964415925.1 uncultured Puniceicoccaceae bacterium
AGTCGTGAAGACGTTGACTCCGTAATCGAACTTACGGCTAGCAAAGTCGTCGATGTGTTGGAAGCGCAATCAATGACCCTTTATCTGGTAGATAAAAATGACATTGCTTTCCGGCATGTTTACTACTCTCCCAGCCTGTGGGATGAAGAACCCGAAAAAGAACAGGAATTTGAACAAAAGCGAGAAAAGCTTCTGCAACTGAAATTACCCTTGGGCACTGGAGTCGTTGGCAAGGTCATTGAGTCAGGCGAGCCCGTTTTTTATCAGGAAAGTACAAATGGTGCTGAAATGCACTCAATGGCGAAAGCAACTGGGTTTGCCGTCAGTTCCATGCTTACGGTACCGTTGAAGGGTGTAAACCGGATCATAGGCGCAATCCAGGTGTTAAACAAGGAGCCGGGCTCCGGGATTCTCGAGTTCACCGAGGAAGATGCTGAAATCCTGCATGAGGTTGCTGAGTATTCCGCGCCCCTGATCCAGCGTATGCTGGATTCCAATTTCCAGATCGATGACAAGGAAACAGCCCGTTTCATCGCGAAACTGACAGATAATCCACTCGTTACCTCCGAGGAAGAAATCCAGATTGACGAAAAGCTCATAGAGGTTGTGGGCGACGCCATCATCAGGCGGGAGAACATATTCCCCTTCAAGCGTATCAGTCCAACCGCAGTAGCGGCAATGATGACAAACCCGCTTGACTTCCCCAAACGCGAGGCATTCCAGAGTGCCACGGAGTTACAGATCGAGGAAGTGCATGTAGCCCCAGCCTCATTGATCGATACGCTTTGCAAGAAGTTCTTTGCCGAAGATAACAGCGTCGCACCGGTCATTGACAGTTCGGAAATGGCGGAATTAGCCGATGTACTTGGTGCGGAATTCGGAGAAGGCGGTGAGAAGGAAGTAGGCGACGATGAACTGGGCGATGAGGATTCCGGCCCAATCATTCAAATGGCCAACAGGATTATTGAGGATGCCTATATCAGCGGTGCTTCCGACATACATATCGAGCCACAGGAAAATGACCTGATTGTACGTTATCGGATTGACGGAGTATGCTCGGAAAAACTGCGGCTTCCCAAGAAAACCAGCGGTGCCCTGGTTTCACGTATCAAAGTGATGAGTGATCTTGACATCGCGGAGCGCCGCTTACCGCAGGACGGCCGCATAGTCTTCAAACAATTTACGAAAAAAAATATCGACATCGACCTGCGTGTGGCAATCGGACCCATGAATTTTGGTGAAAAGATCGTCATGCGTATACTGGACAAATCCAAGGCTGCACTACCCATTACCAAGCTTGGTTTTTCCGAAGAAAATCTTGGAAAATACAGGGGCTTGATACGTCAACCCTACGGTATGATCCTGCACTGCGGTCCAACCGGTTCGGGAAAATCGATGACGCTATTCTCCGCTTTGCGTGAAATCGCCAATCCGGAAATCAATATTCAGACTGCCGAGGACCCGATCGAATACACCATTCCTGGAATCAATCAGATGCAAATGCACAAGCAGATCGGGCTCACCTTTGCAGCCGCTCTGAGGTGTTATCTGCGTATGGATCCCGACATAATCCTGGTGGGTGAAATTCGTGACCAGGAAACCGCTGAAATTGCCGTAGAAGCAGCTTTGACCGGCCACCTTCTTCTCTCAACCCTCCACACAAACGATGCGCCAAGCACAATTGCACGTTTTACGGATATGGGAATTGAGCCGTTTATGATTTCGGCCTCGCTACTCTGTGTTTGTGCCCAGCGTCTAATGCGACGGGTCTGCAAAAATTGTGCAGAACTTTATATACCTGAAGGCAATGAAAAGGAAATCATGGAAGCTGCCATTAACTGGAGTGGCGACGTTTATAGAGC
>CAYQCG010000565.1:0-1853 GCA_964415925.1 uncultured Puniceicoccaceae bacterium
ATCGCTGCAAATCTCTTCCATTAACTCGCCAACGATGAAATCTTCACCGGCAACAGGTGGAGCCGGATAGGCGTCATAAACCACAGCCTGCTCGCGCTCCAGGTATTCAGATAATGTCCCCACCTCTCCAGAACGCTGGATATTGGATCCCACTCTCTGGAAAGCGTAATCCGGAAGGCCATCCAGTATCAACTCGAGTTGCGGTAATAGACTGTCCGGATCAAAATCACCTGACACGCAAAGAATCGAATTCTCTGCCAGAACCAGACGCCGGTAATGGTTTCGCACCATCTCGGGCGTAAGGCACTGCAAGTCCTCAATCCTGCCGTAAGCATCAATCGCGTAGGGGTGGCTTCCAAAAAAGCGGCTCCTCAGTGCCTTGCGTCCGAATTCCACAATTTCGTCCAGATCTTCCTGAACCTGTGCAATCTGGGCCTCCCGCTCGATTTCAAATGTGCTTGGCTTAAATACCGGAGCCGTCAGTCCCTCTTCCATAATCCTTAAGGCAAGCGATACGTCCTCCTGCATGACCTCCATAGCCAAGCCAAAGGAATTATTCCCTACTGATTCCGTGAAAGTTCCACCAACCTGCTCGATATCCATCGCAACCTGGTCGGCACTCCGGTAGCGGGTGTCACGAGTCAAGAGACTAGCCATCACACCGGTAACTCCCCTCTGCGTCTTGGGCTCATATATCGGACCACCCAGCCCGGTATATCTTAGATTCACTTTGGGTAACCTGTGGTCGACCTGATAAACAAGCCTTGCCCCGTTGCGCAGGGTTATCAATTCGAAATCATTGATCTCATGCTGCGCAGTTTTGGCAGGTTTCGCAACTTGTGCTCCTTTGGGTGATAGGGAAACAGAAGTCTGACGCATCGGAATCAGGTAATCTTTTGCCAGTTTCTGCACTTCCTCTCTCTCAACACTGTTCAAGCGTTGAAGATATGTATTGGTGTATCCTATGTCCCCAACCACAACTTCGGAAAGGCCCAGACGGTTAGCCTGACCGCTCATCGTCTTGCGTGCATTGATTTCGCTGACCATTGCCTGCCTTCGGGTCTTGTCCAACTGTTTTTCCGAAACGCCATTCTCTTTAACCTGCTCGACGATCTGGTTAATAGCTTCTTCAACAGGTGCTTCCTTGCCTGGGTCGCAGAGATAATTAATCCAGAACAACCCGACTTCACCGGGATTCCAGCAGGAGGCCTCTACCTGGTGCACCAGTCTGCGCTTCAGTTTTAATTCGTTATACAGTAAAGAACTGCTACCTCTGCCCAGATAGGATGCCAACAGGTCGAGACCCGGTGAATGCCTGTCACTGAGAGAAGGAATTTTAAAAGCCATAGATCCGCGACAGACCTGCACATCACTTTCCAGACGCTCTTCACGGTAAGCCAACTGGGGTGGTTCTGTGGCAATAATGACAGGTTCTATTGTTCTTTCCGTTTCCAGTGAAAAAGTGTTGTCCAGACGCGCTTGCAAGGTGTCCTGCTTGATATTCCCAACAACCACCAAAACCATATTAGATACGGAGTAACGGGTAGAATAATAAGTTAAAAGGTCTTCACGGGATAGTTGCTCAAAAATACTTCGGTGGCCAATGACAGGATGACGATATGGATGAGAGCGGAAACAATTCCTGAAAAGGGCCCGTGACAGTTTTCGGTCAGGATCATCCAGCCCCATGTCAATTTCGCGCAAGATTACATCACGCTCACGAAGAAACTCGTCTTCCTGAAATGTAGAATGCAATCCGAGATCACAAAGAACATCAAGGCCGAGATCGAGGGCGTCACAGGGTAGGTCCAGAGAAAATACAGTCCGGTCAAAAGAAGTATAAGCGTTGACGT
>CAYQCG010000566.1:0-1851 GCA_964415925.1 uncultured Puniceicoccaceae bacterium
GGCAAGATCGCTTGGACACTGGCCCGCAGTCTTCCAGTGGGCACACCCTTATTTGTCGCTAGCAGTATGCCGGTCAGGGATATAGAGTATTTTTGGCCCAGTGGTGCGGTCAGGAGTATTTGTCCAGTTGGTAACAGGGGTGCAAACGGAATCGATGGCACCTTATCTTCGGCACTCGGCTATATCTACGGCAATCCTTACGGTGTCCTTTTAACCGGCGACCTGGCACTGTTGCATGATATGAATGGATGCCTAATTAAACAGCATTTCAAGGGACACCTTACGATAGTCCTGGTAAACAATAACGGTGGTGGAATTTTTGAAAATCTTCCCATCGCGGGCTTCGATCCTCCCTTCGAAGATTATTTCGCAACACCACAACAGGCGGATTTCTCCAAGCTGGCGGAAGCCTACGGAATCGACTACATGCTCGTTGCGAAATTGGAAGACCTTGATAAGTTAGCCAGAAACATGCCTGCAGGCGGTGTCCGGCTTCTGGAAATCTTGTGTGACCGTAAAAGCGATTCTGAATTCCGTAAGAGTATACTGGATACCGCCGCAGCGAGCTTGAGTAATAAATAATCCTATGAATTGGCAGACAGTTAAAAACTTTCAAGATATCATCTATGAAAAGGCGGATGGTGTTGCCCGCATTACGATTAACCGGCCGGACAAAAGGAACGCTTTCCGCCCTTTAACGGTTGACGAAATGATTGAGGCATTTCAGGACGCAAGGAATGACACTCAGATTGGCGTTGTCCTCCTGCAGGGAAAGAATCCGCAGACAGACGGTAAATACGCCTTCTGCAGCGGTGGAGACCAAGGCGTCCGCGGCAAAGGCTCAGGTGGATACGAGGGTGAAAATAAAATTCCGCGTCTGAACGTTCTCGACTTGCAAAGACTAATCCGGTCCATGCCCAAGGTAGTGATCGCATTGGTCGCCGGATATGCGATTGGCGGAGGGCATGTCTTGCATGTAATATGCGATCTGACTATCGCTGCCGATAATGCGGTATTTGGGCAAACAGGGCCTATTGTCGGCAGTTTCGATGGTGGCTTGGGAGCGAGTTTTCTGGCCAGGATTGTGGGTCAGAAAAAAGCCCGGGAAATCTGGTACTTGTGTCGCCAGTACAACGCACAGGAAGCCTTGGAAATGGGTCTCGTCAACAGCGTAGTTCCCTATGATCAACTAGAGTCAGAAGGTGTGAAGTGGGCCCGGGAAATACTCATGAAAAGTCCGCTCGCTATCCGATGCCTGAAAAGCGCTTTCAATGCAGAATTGGATGGGCAGGCGGGCCTGCAGGAGCTTGCTGGAAATGCCACATTGCTCTTTTATCAGACCGAACAGGGAGATGAGGGCAGGCAGGCTTACCTGGAAAAAAGAAAACCTGAATTCCGCAAATATCCCTGGCTTCCCTGAACTAAAAATTATAAAAAGTATCATCCCATTTTCTGCGCCGCAGGTCGGTATGCTTGCGGAATCCCCTCACTTGAGTGATGCCCAGTCTTCTCGCGTATTTCTTGATCTGAGTATCTTTGATAGGCTTCCGGAAGGGTTCCAGGTTTAAAGGCTCAACAACAGCCTTGTAGTTGGACAACATGAACTTGAAAACTTTGCGGATGTGTGGATCACGCGCATCATCGAACAGGACTATCCCGCCAACTTTCAACAGCTGGCATGCATAATACATGTCTATGAAAACATCTTCGAAAAGATGCGATCCGTCGACATAGATAAAGTCGAACTGCTCATTCTCCTCTGCCAATTGACCCAAAACAAGGTCCGAATAATTCTCATAAAAGCGAAAATTCCCGGATAAAGCTGCTTGATCCGCAACCAGAGAACAGCCG
>CAYQCG010000567.1:0-1845 GCA_964415925.1 uncultured Puniceicoccaceae bacterium
CTAACACCCGGCTCTATTTTTTTCGATATAGACTTTCGAATTCCCCCGAATCGATTATCTGAAAACAATCATGCAATGGGCATGCCAGCCTCTAGAATTAATGGATTTACGCATCTTTTGGGCAGGATAGTTCTATAATTCACAGGCGTTAGACTCTAAAGGGTGTAAAAATATCCATACTGACCGATTTTACCCAGCAAACAATATCCATTTACTTGATTAATCTGGCTCCCTGCCCGGTCTCCACGTGGAAGACGGATAAACTGTGACTTCCAAACCGTCCTTGAAATGTTGTCGATATCGAATCAGCTGCGGACTGAGTAAAGATATGTGTTGTTAATGCTAATACAGCACCACCGAATCCACCTCCCATTAACCGTGCTCCAAGGACATCCCCGCGTCCATTGAGTGTTTCAACTAATGTATCCTGCTCAGGGCTGCTATTCTCGAAAAAGTCACGGGAACTGATGTGTGATTCGCTCAATAATGCGCCCATTCTTTTCAAGTCCCCATTTTCAATAGCTTTAAGCATCTGTTTTACCCTGCTATGATCCTCCGTTATATGGAGAGCGCGTTTGAAAACGACAGGATCAAAATGCGATTCAGTATCCCTGATCTCAGAAGGCAAGTATTCAGCCAGATGATTCCTGCCCGGCAGTATACTTTGAAGGACATTTAAGGCTTCACGACACTCACGATGACGTTCGGCATAGAGGGAATCGACCAGCGTATGTTTGATATTGGGGTTAAAAATCCAAAAATGTAATCCAGCGGGGATCGCTACAGGGGTAAACTCATTCACAATGCAATCGATCAGCACGAGAGCGTTCTCCTCGCCAAACATGGATACGGCCTGATCGAGAATACCACAAGGGACGCCCACGAATGAATTCTCAGCTCTCTGACCTAGCAATGCCATTTCCTTTCGGGAGACTTCAAAGCCATAAAGTGCCGAGTATGCGAATCCTGAAGACAGTTCCAGGGCTGCACTACTACTGAGGCCGGAACCGGCTGGCAAGTTACTCGCCACTGCCACGTTGAAACCATGATCGGTTTTCATCCCGGCATCGATCATGACCTTCAAAACTCCCAGAGGATAGTTAGCCCAGGCATTCTCTCCAGAAAATGGAACGATTTGATCCAGGGTGACTGACGGACTCGAATCCGAGAAATCACTGTGAAAGCTCAACTGATTATCTGTTCTGGGACCAATCGCAGTAAGGATGTGCCGGTTTATAGCCGATCCCAGGACAAGTCCTCCATTGTAGTCGGTATGATTACCGATAAATTCGATTCGGCCAGGAGCAGAGGCAAGATGGGCGGGAGACTCGCCATAATGCTTCTGGTATAGAGCTTCTGCTATTGATTCCATAAAAAACACGCGGATGGTTACACCCGCGGGTAAGAAAATACAAACAGATAAATAATCTTATACAACGGCTTTCAAACCGGCACCCGGTTTTAATTTAACCGTCTTTGAAGCCTTGATCTTAATCTTGTCACCGGTTTGGGGATTTATACCGGTACGGGCAGCACGCTTGGCAACAGAAAATGTACCGAAACCAATTAACTGCACTGCCTTGTCTTTCTTGATTCCTTTTTTGACGCTGTCGATTACAGCATCGACCGCACGTTCTGCCGCTGCTTTGGAGGTGTCGCCTCCGAGTTGTTTTTGGACTGCTTCTACTAGCTCAGCTTTATTCATTAGGTTCTCCTTAATTTATTCAGTTAGTGTTAGAACGTAGATGACATCCCAAGTTTAGAGTCTCAGGTCAAACAAAAAGAATCCTGGAAATGTAGTTTTTTTAATACTAGCCCGGCAACAAGGCTACTGTACTAGCGGAT
>CAYQCG010000568.1:0-1836 GCA_964415925.1 uncultured Puniceicoccaceae bacterium
ACGACAACCCCTGGGGAATGTGCAGGCATGTCCAGGCTAGCATTTATTACGACGAAGACGACGACGGGGAGAGCGGAAAATGAAGGAATTCGACTTTGAGCGTGCATGGAGAGATGTAGCGAAGCCCGAGTTCACGGAGCTGATGCAGGTTGCCGCATTCCAAAACGTGTTGTTGTTCGCGGAGACGCCCGATGCGCGGGCATGCCAGCGTGGCCCCTATCCAATGGTGGATTGGCCCAGCGACGGCGGAGAGCTTCGAGCGGCAATTGAGGCTCTGTCCGACGAAGAGCTTTCGAGAGCGGCGCACGCCGTGTACTTCTACGGGCACTGGGGACTCTCTAAGCATGTCAAGTCCATGCATGAAGATGGTTTCTACTGGAAGCTCAGTGCTTGGTGCGACGAGGTGTTGTGCAAGCGGCACAACATGGATCCGCGAAACAAGGGGAACGCGAATCTGTACGTGTCCAAGGTCGTTCGAAATGGGGTGCTGGAAGTCAGGTTTGAAAGCAGGGATTACTTCGGAAGGCGGGAGATCGGGCCAGCGATTGGTCCCGTGATCATTCAGCTTACGGCCAGCACTTGGTGGCGACGGCTCAGGAAGCCGAAGCGTAACCGTGAGTTCGGATTTGGATCGGCTAACCGTGAAGAGGGTGCTGCGTTCGACTACTTCGAGGGCACGAAGGACGATCAGAAAGCTCTCGCGGAGCTGGAAGAGATGCAGGTCAACACCCGACGAGAAGTGCCTGCTTGGTGGTCAAAGTGGGAAAACATCGTAGCTCGTTTCCAGATTGAGCGGTAGGAGGCAACCATGGAAGAGGAAGAGAACAACAGCATTCTTAGCAAGATGTACACGATGAGTGTACGTGATGTGGTATGGAAGGTGAAGGGCGCCATGAGTGAGTTGGTTGACGATACCTTCCGGTGGAATCTGGATGATGACGGAGACATTGTGTTTTCCGTTGCCAATCTGGTTCACTTCACCAAGTACAAGAACTCTACGCTTGTGGAGTTCGGCAAGCGTACAGACCTGGATCTGCTTCCAAAGCGCGTCAAGGTTGAGCCAGTAAATTGGAGCTTCTGATGCGTATTGAGGCCAAATGGATTTTACGCACATAGATCATCTATACATTACTGTTGTTGATAGCGACAGTAATAATGTTTTTGAAGACAGATATGTCTTCACTGTGTTTATCGAAGGGGTGACATACATCTGCGCTAAGGCACTCAACCCTGCCACAGACACTACCTTAATCTCTTCTATCAGATATGTGGTTTTCGAGAACGAAGAGCTTCTGTTGAAAGAAGTGGAAGACGAAAATTTGATTTCGAAAATCAATGATTTCGTTCTTAACCACGACTACTGACACTGAGCTGAACGTAACATTTGAGGTCGAAAGCTATATACCAATGGTTACATTAGAAATTAGTATCTTGTTAATTCTTATAACTTTGGTTATAATTGTGTTGAGTAACATTATCCCAAATAAGTAGGACAACAACAACAGAAAGGCCACAATGGAACATCTATTTCTGATTGGAGAGCCGGGCTGCGGCAAAACGCTGTATGCTCAGTCATTGTTGACAAATACAGGCACTCTCAAGCACGCAGTGCAGTGTGAGGGCGACATTTCCGCACTATATCGCTTAGCTGGTATGCAGATGCCTAGAAATAAAACTATGGTTCCTTTTCGTGCTCCACATCACACCGTGAGTGTTGTGGGAATGAGAGGGATCCTTCATAAGAATTTTACTGTTATGCCAGGTGAGCTATCATTGGCTCATGGCGGAATTCTGTTTCTGGATGAGGCTGCTGAGTTCCGCACGGTTGTGTTGGAT
>CAYQCG010000569.1:0-1836 GCA_964415925.1 uncultured Puniceicoccaceae bacterium
ACACAGGCAAACGGAAGATCAACACCGAGTGCCGGCAAGAGATGGTGGTGATCCGGGAGCTTAGTGTGAAGTTCGCTGAGGAGAACCCGGGCTGGGGCTACGCCCGTATTCAAGGTGCCTTGGCGAACCTCGGCTACGAAGTCAGCGATACGACCGTGGGCAACATTCTGCGGGCCAGGGGCATTGTCCCGGCCCCCGACCACTACATTCGGAGCGGTCAAGCGTGCAGATTTCAAATCGAATCCGCTTAATGATAGTTCCAACTATTACGGTTCCACTTCAACAATAACCCTTCGAAAAGCTGCAAGCGGAACCGTGCTATTATCATCCCAAACCTCAAGGATGATGTGAAGGTGCTTTCCTCTAGCATCATTGGGTACGATAAAACTGGCTTCTGATGAATGTTTGTTTACAATTATCAACTCTTTATGATAAGGATATGCTCCCGCTTCGGGATACAACCACCAGCTAAAGCTCAGCGAATCGTTATCCGGATCTGTTGAACCTGCAGCACTGAGCTCAATCTGACTCCCTATGCTGCTTGTCAAAGTCAATACATCATCTGAGGAATCCCCATTCAGGACCACTTTCGGATGGTGATTGGCATCCTGATACGATTGCACACACCAGTCCATTCGTGCCTGCAGATTGTTCCACATCGCCTTTCTCCAACGCCACACACATGCATAATTGCTATTATGCAGTGTACCATCTGTATCCATCCACTGGTCTTTGATCACACCATAATCGGTGTAGGCTTTGTACGGATAATATGGCTTTTCATCCTTAATTACAATAGCATACCCCGATGGAACATTCAGTTGCTTCTCTGCCGAATATCTTCCTGAAAAACCACCCCATGAGGGCTGGTTTGGATCAGTTAATCCACCCGTGGTAAAACTTAGCCAGGGCACAGTGCCACCGCCTTCGAGATAGTGCATGCGGCCCACAAAGCGGTCAGGGTAAAGGGCTCCCAGTGCCCCATGATTGGTTTGAATATGTTCTTTTGCCCATTCATGTTGTCCTTCAGTGGTGTAGGGAAATGGCTGCCACACATGAGGCCCCAGATTGTTATTGGAAGGGCCCCCGAAGCATTTGTTTTGGCCAGTACTTTTCACCCAATGTATCTGAGGAAAATTATGACATATCCACGCCCCTGCTTCATCCTGTCCTCCGTTCTCAAATACTCGGAGTTTACGAACAAATGAATCCATTGCTTCGTCGGAATGATTCGCTTTATAATCAATTAACGCCTGAGCTAAAGTATTAGATCCCGAGTTAACAATGATATGCAGAGGGCGCGGATCGTTCTTGCGCACCGCATCGATGATTAACTGAGCGCCGTTCGAAGTCTTGCCAACACCTGTATCAGCCATCCCATTGCCCGTTTGACCAGTCGAAACAATACTTCGGAGATAGTCAGGAGATTGAAATCCCGTAGCGTGCTCTCGCAAGTTGGGGTATACTTTTTCGTAACCATCAATGATTTGATGAAAGAGATGTGGACGCAAGTCTTTCACCTCTATTTTCTTCTTCCGGTTAAAAACACGTCCCGTAACCGTAATCAGCCCCTCTAAGTCAAACTCGTTTGAGCAAACCATCATGTGCACTATTTGCTGCTCTTCATCGGGATCGTGCCCCATATCTGCAAGAATAATGACGCGTTGTTTTTGAGGTTGAGCTGACAGTACTTGAACCACAGCAATAAAAGTCGCAAAAAAAACCAATTTAGTCATATTCATACTATTAGACATGTCAACGGATTCTAGCCTTCTGGCTATTGACCTGACTACGCAAAGTGGGCCGCATAGTAAGTTAGTCTGAGCGGGTTAATGA
>CAYQCG010000570.1:0-1833 GCA_964415925.1 uncultured Puniceicoccaceae bacterium
GACTGTATCCGCCAGAACCACACTTGAATTAATTCGCGTATAGGCAAAAGACCCGGTACTGTCTGTAATCATTAGGTTCCTCTCTTTCGCTAATTCACCGTTGTCCTTTCGCACCACCTTCATGCTTTTAGGTGACATGCCGAGTCGGATCAGGACATGCTCATCCGTCACTTGCGGATTATACTTTGTGCGTGGTGAACCATAAAATCGTTCACCAAATTGGCTTGCTCTTCAGATAACAATTCCTTTCGTTTCATCCAGACAGAAAGCCAATACATCTATGCCTGGACTCGAAAGGTAAATCTTGCCGCCTTCCACAATCGGGACGGCTTCCCACTTTTTACCCTTAGGGAAACGCCAGGCCAGCTTCCCTTCACTGGGGCCTTGATCCGGAGAATAACCATTGTTGAGCTTTGTCGGGCCCATGTAATAGGGCCAATCCGTAGCAATGCCATTATAGGGACGACGTTCGCCATACTTTTGTGGAATGAATTCCGGATTCTTCCACATATCCTCCAGCACTGCATAAGCCCTGTCTACCGTTTCCCAGTTCGCCTTGGACTCAATAGCTGTATTCAAAAGAGTATTTGCCACAGCATCGAAAGGCGTCATGTCCTGCCCTCTACGCCACATCAATCGCCACCATTTCAATAAGGCAGCACGTCTGCTCCCTGCATTCTCTGCAGTTGTAGAATATTCGCTTACTCTCTCACGGATATGATCAATATCCTCCAGACCACTTGATTTTATAATTTCTGACAAAGCAAGATGCGGGGCACACAGGAATAACAGTATTATCCCCCTGTAATTCGCACTCCTTATCAGTTTATGATATTTTTGCGATGTTGACATTGTGTGTGCCTAAATGAAATAAACTAATCATAATCGGTTAATTTCGTCTTCTTTACAGTACGGAAATAATACATCGATTAGTCACGATTGAGCACATTTTGTTAATTGTGTCAACAATCTACAATATGACACCGCATCAACACGGTTTCACGGCTAACCTCTGGAAATTCAATTGAAAACTAATAAGAAATCAGAAAATATTCGCTTGTCTTAATGTAGACAATCTGCAAAAAAATAGCCAGTAAACCCAAAATCGTTGACCCCGAAAGAGTAATAACAATGGATGTGTTTGGAATCATATTCGCCTTAATAACCGTGCTGACATGGGGATCCTGGCTCGTCCCTTCCCAGAATGTCAAATTTGCCAATGAGCAGGTAAAGGCTTTTTACGTCGCAATTGCTACCTTGTTGACAACCTTCATGGTCGTTGCAATCAGGGGCGAACTCGGTGAACTGGCCAGCGGTGGGGCATGGATACCCGTCATCGGCGGCCTCATCTGGGCTGTCAGCGCCTATTGCGCTTTCGTCGGTTGCAATCACATCGGCCTCGCCAAGGCTTTTGGAATCTGGGCTCCCTTGAACATTGTTACGTCCTTCTTCTGGGGACTGGTTCTTTTTGGGCAATTCCGCGATGCCAGCCTACTCATTTCCATTATTGCAGTCGAATCGATCATTATCGTCATCATGGGCGTGCTCCTGATCATCTTCGCAGGTGGAGGTGATGCCGGCGACGATGCCGATAACAGCAAGAAACCTTTATTGGGTCTAGCCGGTGCAGTCGGTGCCGGTGTGCTCTGGGGCACTTATTACATCCCGTCAGCTTTTATTTCCCGTACCGTCGAAGGTGTTACCGAGATCTCACCTTACGCTTCAGCTATGCCACTCGCTGTCGGCATGGTCATCGGCACGACAATTCTGGTTCTCTTGTCGGGTAAGTCCCCGAAACACGACAGTACCGGTTTCTATGTCCGTGCTCTCTCT
>CAYQCG010000571.1:0-1830 GCA_964415925.1 uncultured Puniceicoccaceae bacterium
ACTAATTGCATGGATTTTAGAATGAATATCAAGAGTGTGAACTATAGCAGAAGATAGAAGACGTCTAAGTAGTGTAGATAAAGGCGTGCTAGAAGTGAAGGTGAGAAGGGTAGGAAAAGTCGTCTTATAACGGATGGGTGTCTGATCGCTACTGTATGTATAGCAGAAATACTAAGTAACCGGATTTCCTGGAACGATTGCGTGAATGACTTGCGATTCGACCCTATGGCATAATCCAGTGGAAAGAACGTATATGATAAGTCTAGATTTTATGGAATATGTAGAAGATAGTTGCTAGAAGGGTTGGATAGAGCAGTTTGCCAGAGTTTGTCTGTCTCGTGTAAATACCTTGCCGCATTGTTTGTCGATGCCCAAGGCCGCCCTATTTGTGTTGTCTAATAGTTCCGAGAACGATCATCCTAGTTAGAATACAAGAAACAGTTTCTATACTGGTACAGTGATCATACAAACATTTCCCATACCATTTCTAATAACAACAAGAGAGAAAGAGGGTAAGAGATAAGACAATTCAATTATATGGCGTTCTCAAGGAGAAAATTCACATGAGACCTTTCATGACCATTCCTTCATCAGTCAAATCACTTATCGTTCAATCATAATAACTCCAATCAGATATGCTATATTTAACAAAACTTAACAGATCTTCTCACTCGCGAGAGTGGCGCTACAAATTATTTACGAAAATCCAGAAAGTAAACTATTTCGAAACTTAGCAAATTTTGTAAACGCAAGCGCTTTAGTAAATACATCAGCAATTTGATCCTGAGTGGATATTCTAATAAACGTTCAGCTCTTCATTATCCAATAATTCACATAGATAAAAGATAGATGTATCAATGTGACGGTGCGCTTTCGAATTGAATTGATTTCGAAGAGCTCTGGTCGCCGGGGAACCGTCTTCGCATATGTTTAGCTGTGCATCAATCGTCAAATTAAGTTCAGTGAGCAACGAATATATGTGTTTTGTATGACGCACGCTGTCCGTCAATCGCACGAGTCCCGATGCAGTACTGCTCAATGTCACATATTTAGTCACTTTAGAAAACCAGACTATGCAGCTGCCACAGTAAAATATGCAATAATCACTGAACGATCGTCTAGAGTAACGAAATGATTGGAATACCGCATCTACGTAAGTCGCCGAGATAATATTGGCTGTATGAAACTTGCCAAGATGAAGACAAAAGTGGCAACTGCCCGTTAATTAGCGCATAAGCCATTTCAAAGCGTTGACATGGTCAGAGGTAAGTGCGTGCATATATCGCGTTAGCTGCGACACAGTATATGCTATGTCAAGCCTTAATTCTACTATAGGGAATATAACTAGGCCCATGCCAATTCTGTAATACTCATGAAGTTGTTGATAATTTTCTTCCACTTTCTGAGTCTCATTTGCGGGAGGCCCAAGTCTTGTGTGCGGCTCTGAGGGAGTTGATACTGGTTTACATCCTTGAAAACCTATGACAGTAACAATTCTTTTCACATATGCAGCTTGAAAAATGGTAAAGTATCTTCCACTTTCCAAGGTAATTTTCATCTGTTCGGAAAACTTGATTTTGCCGAGTCGATCAAAGTTGAAATCCTCTTCAATCGCTCCCGTGATCCAGTCCATTTGAGATTGAAAATTTGTAATGACTATAATGTCATCTACGTAAACCAGGCATATTATTTTGAGGTCGCCTTTGCCTCGCAGAAAGCAACATCGGTCTCGGTGACATTGCTTAAATCCTTTCGATTTCAAGAATGACTGCACCGTTTTATACCATATTAGGGGAGCCTCATGTAATCCATATATATTCCCGTAGATGA
>CAYQCG010000572.1:0-1826 GCA_964415925.1 uncultured Puniceicoccaceae bacterium
GGATAGATTCAGCCATACCTGCGATAAGGCAGCCACAGTGAAGGCACGTAAAACATTCAGTGCCGCTGCCTCTACTGCTGCAAGGCATACAAAGAGCGTATAAGGCAACAACACTGCTGTCAGTCCCAACCCTAATTCCCAACGTTCGGGCAAGTGAAAGATGGATACACCCAGGATCAGAAGAGCTCCAATTATCACTGAGAGCAGAACCAGAAAAATTCCAAGCCTGAGTAATACCTGGTTCAGCAGGTCAAGCATCCGCATCGACCCCGTTTTTTCATTTATTCTTGAAAATACCGGGATAACTGCGGAATTCAGTGCACCTTCACCCAGAAGACGCCTGAATAGATTCGGAATCGTAAACGCAAATATAAATACGGAATTCAGTATTCCTGTTCCCAAGGCCGAAAAGAGAAGTATATCCCTTAACAATCCCAATATTCGCGAACCAACTGTGGCCGCAGAAACGATGACTACATTTTGTATACTACCTGCCATGAATCTGTTTCAAGGGTTTGAGTAAGACATTCCCCCTCAAAAAAGCCAGATTCATTTGAGTTCGCTAAATCCAAAGGCTCAATTCATATTAGTCGTTTTACGTTAGAATTATTATGTCACTTATCGAACAACTCATGCCTAAGCTGAGGCGCCACCCTAAAAGGATTGTCTTTCCTGAAGGTGGCGACCCGCGTATCTTGCAAGCCGCACGACAATTGTCCCGTGAAGGTCTCGCTGTTCCGGTGCTCTTGGGTGAACGCGCTGAAATCAAGAATAATGCAGCTCGCCTCGACCTCAAGCTTGACGGTATCCGCATTATTGAACCCGAACGCAGTGATGATCTGGAACTGTTTCTGCCGATGATGCAGGAACTGCCGCGCTTTTCGGGGAGTGAAATTTCCGCCCAGCGGGAGCTGCTTCTGAAACGGAATTACTTTGCTAGTATGATGCTGGCAACCGGAAGGGTCGATGCGCTTGTTTCCGGTGCCACCTCAACCGCTTCCAGTGCCCTCCGTCCATTGTTCCAGCTAATTCCAAAACAACCACACGTGACTTCCGCATCCAGTCTGCTCATCCTCGATATGGAGAATAGCAAGCTGGGGATGGAGGGTGTCTTGTTTCTAGCCGATTGCGGTGTAATTCCAGAACCTTCCGAAGACCAGCTTGCAGATATTGCCGTCATTACTGCTGAAATTGCATCCCACCTCACCGGTAAAATCCCTCGGGTCGCTATGCTTTCATTTTCAACTAGGTCTGATTCAGAACCCAGACAGGCTACTGTCGCAAGAGTTCGTCAAGCCACAGCTATAGCGATCCAGAAAGCATCCTGCAGTAAGATTCACATTGAGGTTGACGGGGAATTGCAACTCGATGCAGCTTTGGACCTTTCCGTTGCGGAACAAAAGGATGTTGGCGATTCAAAGGTTGCAGGAAAAGCCAATGTCCTTGTCTTTCCCGACCTCAATAGTGGCAACATCGTCTCCAAGATGGTTCAGGTTATCACAGGAACAAGAAGTTATGGCCAGATCATCACTGGGCTTTCCAAGCCTTGTGCCGAAATCAGTCGTGGTGCGCATGCCCACGATATTTTTGGCACCGCTGTGATCGTTGCAGTCCAGGCAATTGACCGCCATTTACTCTATGCTGCAGAACCCGTAGAGAACAGGCAATGAACACCCCCCCGATTAGAACAAACCGCCTTCCCCCGGAGGCCGATGGGCAATTTCTTTCACACCCGCGCAATCGCTCCACCAAAAGAATATTCGTTGCCGCCACAAGACAGAACGACGGGAAAACGACCACCTGCCTCGGCCTGCTCGCCGCGCTCC
>CAYQCG010000573.1:0-1821 GCA_964415925.1 uncultured Puniceicoccaceae bacterium
GATAACTTTTTTAAAGTTAGAGAAAACTTCGTGAAGCATTTCTTCATCAAGTGGTTTCACAAAACGCATATCGTAATGTGCAGGATGGATGCCCTCAGTGTTTAATTCCTGAATTGCTGTTTGTGCGAAGTTACCTGGATGGCCAATAGTCAGAATTGCCACCTCTTCTCCATCTGTCAATTTCCTTCCCTTTCCAACTTCAATATCTTCAAATGGGGTTCGCCAGTCTGCCATGACTCCCTTGCCACGAGGGTAGCGGATGGAGAATGGATGTTTGCCGTACTTCGAAGCCGTAAACATAAGGTTTCTCAGTTCGCTCTCATTCATGGGAGAAGAAACAATCATGTTTGGCAGGATTCTGAAGTAAGCAAGATCAAATACTCCCTGGTGTGTAGCACCATCGGCTCCTGCCAGGCCGCCGCGGTCCAAACAGAATACAACGGGAAGATCTTGGATAGCGACATCGTGCACTACCTGATCATAAGCTCTCTGCATGAAGGTAGAGTAAATATTGCAAAAAGGAACCATTCCTTGGGTGGCAAGTCCTGCCGAGAAGGTCACCGCGTGCTGTTCTGCAATCCCGACATCTACGGCTCTGTCAGGTATCTCCTTGATCATATATTTAAGGGAGCACCCACTAGGCATGGCCGGGGTAACCCCAACGATCTTATCATTTTCCTCTGCTAGTTCAATGATGGTATGCCCAAATACATCCTGATATTTGGGAGGTTGAGGAGTCGTCGACTGAGGCTTGAGAATTTCGCCTGTTATTTTATCAAAAAGGCCGGGTGCATGCCATTTGGTCTGGTCTTTCTCTGCCAGCTCATAGCCTTAGCCTTTTACTGTTACGCAATGGAGTAGCTTAGGGCCCGGGATATCTTTTAAGTCATCCAGAAGGCGTACGAGATGGTTGACATCATGCCCATCAACGGGTCCGAAGTAGCGGAATCCCAGTGCTTCAAACAGCATTCCGGGGCGAGTTGCGGAAGTAAGGGCGTGCTCGATTTTCGCTGCAATGGATCGGGTTTTGGTTCCCATTTTATCGAGCTTGCCAAGCATCTTCCAGAGTTCATCCCGAAGCTTGTTATATGTATGGGAGGTTGTAATGTCCGTCAGATATTCTTTCAGGGCGCCCACATTGGGATCAATAGACATGTTGTTATCATTCAGGACAACAATCATATCGCTTTTTTCCCATCCTCCATGGTTCAGTCCTTCAAATGCGAGTCCTCCTGTCATTGCGCCATCGCCGATGACAGCAACGACTTTTCTGTTTTCACCGCTGAGTTTGATGGCCTTGGCCATCCCGACAGCGGCAGAAATAGATGTAGAAGAGTGTCCTACTCCGAAAGTGTCATATTCTGATTCAGAGCGCTTCGGAAAACCGGAGATACCTCCGTATTTGCGATTTGTATGAAAATTTTCCCTGCGACCGGTGATGATTTTGTGGCCATAGGCCTGATGCCCTACGTCCCAGACAAGCTGGTCTGCAGGGGTATTAAAAACGTAGTGGATGGCTGTTGTCAATTCGACAACACCAAGACTGGCTCCAAAATGGCCGCCATTGGTAGAAACACTAGAAATGATAAAATCCCGAAGCTCCTCACAAAATTCAAATAATTGTTCTGGCTTGAGCTTCCGGAGATCTGATGGCGAGCTGACCTGCGCCAATAGTTTGCCCGGTTCTATCTTGGTCATCTTCAGGGTTTGTTTAAAATAAAATTACAGCGAAATCGAATACGTGGGGTATTAACCACCAGTGTTTTCATTTTGTTCATGATATGTCTTTTTAAACGATGGACAATACCATTTACATATATG
>CAYQCG010000574.1:0-1820 GCA_964415925.1 uncultured Puniceicoccaceae bacterium
TGTAGCGAGAGCAATGAGCGTGACTAACGTAAACGCGACAACAAGTGCTGCACCTGAGATAAAGCCGGTCAATAAAGTCAGTTTCTGGCTCAGTTCCACACGGAAGACTTTGTTTACATCATCCAGACTGCGGGAAATGTTACCTGTGTTTTCACCTACAGACAGGATATCCAATGCCATATCCGGCATGTAGCGAACACGCTTTATGGCCGTTGCCATTGAAACTCCTTCCTGAATCTGTTTCCTGGCAAAGGCAAATTTATTGCGCAGGTGCATATTAGATATAGTGCGTTCTACCAGGCGGAGGGTTTCAGTGGTTGTAATTCCACTCCGGAGTAAGGTGCTCATCAGACTGGTTGTTTGGAAGATACTGTTGTATAAGTAGAGGTTTCCAATAAATGGTATCTTTAATAGAGTGCGGTCGTAGGTCAGGCGACCTTTCTCTGTCTTGCGCCACTGCCATATCGCAAACCCAACTGCAATAAAAGCAAGTATCAGAAATGGCCCTACCTTAATCACCAGTTCAGAGCCATTTACCAGTATGCTTGCCAGCAGGTTCAAATCACCACCTAATGTGCTGAGCATGTTTCGGATTTTTGGCATCAAGTAAAAAAGCAGGAAGCCGACAACCGCTATCGAGACGCATACAATCAGGGCAGGGTAGGCAAGGCTACTCAGCACTTTCTTGCGCATCTGCTGGCTTTCCTCCATGTAAGCGACTATCCGTTCCAGTATGCTAACAAGGTTTCCACTGGCTTCTCCGGCTGCGACCAAGTATGTGGATGACTCACTGAATACCTTGGGATAATCCGTCATTGCCGATGCCAATGTCCGACCTTCACTGATCTTTTTCCATAACGAGTTTGCCATATCCTGCATCTGGGGTTCACTTAGTCGAACATTAAGCAGTCGTAGTGAATCCCCCAATGGCAAACCACTGGATAATAAGACAAGGAGCTTTTGGAGAAAACCCATTGCCAATTTAGTTCCTGAAAGTCTGGACTGGAAAATACGTAATGGCTTTTTGGCCGATGCTTCTTCAGGGTCATCGTTCAGAATTTGCTCAGTTTCAATTGTCTTGGATTTCTCTTTTGAATCGCGGAGCCTTATCTGCGTCGGACGGACTCCCTGTGAGGTTAACTGACGTACTGCGCGTTTGCGATCAAGCGCGTCTATCTCGCCGATGGCTGATTCCCCTTGTGCATCCAGGCCTTTATAACTGAAAACCGGCATATTAATCTTCGACGTCTTCCTCGGTCAACTTGGCAAAACGCATCACTTCACTAAGTGTTGTGAGACCGTTTTTAACATGTCCCCAACCAGACTCCTGCAGGGTGGTCATTCCGTGCTTTACAGCAACATCACGGATTTCACGGGCGCTGTTCTTATGAACAATCATTTCGTGAATGTGCTCATCTATTGTAAGTATCTCGTAAAGGCCGATTCTACCACGGTATCCTAAGCCACGACAGGCCTCACATCCTTGCGGTTGGAACAGATTCGCGGACATATCGCTTTCTGTAGGTTGTCTCCCTGTCAATGCAAGTATACTTGCCTTTCTTTCTACGTCTACGAGTTCCAGAGACTTTCTGCAGGCATTGCAAAGTCGCCTCACGAGGCGCTGGGCGATAATAAGTTCAACGGCAGAGGCCACTAGAAATGGCTCTATTTCCATATCGATGAGGCGAGTAATGGCCCCCGGTGCGTCGTTGGTATGCAAAGTGGACAGTACTAAGTGGCCGGTTTGGGCCGCTTTGACGGCGATTTCGGCGGTTTCGAGGTCGCGAATCTCACCGACCATGATGACATCCGGATCTTGG
>CAYQCG010000575.1:0-1816 GCA_964415925.1 uncultured Puniceicoccaceae bacterium
TCTTACCGTTCTCTCTGAACACTCAAAATATTCAGTTAATTCCTTTGGGGATCTAAGTGACCCTTTTTCAATTCGTTGAAGTAAATATTCTAGACGCTGAGTGTAGGTTAAAAAATCCATATGCAACCTTATTAATTTAGTTTTTCATTCCGTTAATAGGTATAAGGTTGATTTAACTTTATTAAATTAACACTGCCAACCGGATAAATTTTAGGAAAGGGTCAAAAAGCCTTTATTCTTTCATTTAGAGCCGATTTATTGGATACTGTCAGATACTACCCCCCTTTTTTTCAGAACATTTCGATTTGTAAGCAAGGAGATTTATTACGTGCATTAGCTTTTTGGTAAGTCCTTCTGCTGTTAGCAATCATCCAAAACACTTCAAGATGGCTGATCAAGTGGATTCTCACCAAAGCGGCTATAGTAGAAAATGCTTTCTTACTCGCTGACTTTATGCGTAATACCTGAAGGAGTAGTTGTGCAATAAGGGTACACCAAATCTGGGTCTTGATCCCATTTTCTGTCTCTGAGTAAAAGTAGTGGAGTTGAAAATTTTGTTTCAGCTTCTTAAACATCAACTCTATGTTCCATCGAAGCTTGTAGAGGAGGGCTACTTCTTCATTGGTAATTTCAAAGTTGTTGGTAATGAATTGATAGACTCGGTTTTTATCATCCCTGTAGGTTACTTTTCTCAAGCATAGCGGCTTTTGTTGCTTTCCATCTTTGTAGTTGAGATGACTATGTTCTTCTTTCATTACACCAGGTTTTCCGTTCTGTAAATCCTGCTCGAAGAGCGTTTCTACTACCTCATACACCGCATTTCATTTCAGGCGGCAGACAAAGTTGACTTGTTGATGGGTCCATTGAGCAAACTGTTTATAGTGGTTGTAGGCCCTGTCAAAGACAATCATACTGTGAGCGGCTAGTTTGAGATACTTCAAAAAGGTCTTGTCGTGCTGTTTGGCTTCACTGATCTTCACGAAGGCAGGTGTGTCGCTGTGTGCATCTATCATCATGTGGACTTTCAATCCCCCTTTCTTTTTACCCTCATCTTTAGGGTTTCGTCCTACTCCTTTCATAATGTCAGAAAACAGTCTGATAGTGCTGGAATCGAAGATGAACAGCTTGGAAAAAGAAACGTTATCAATCCGGCTGACCGACAAAAGGGAGTCAAAGTGCTTGAGCAACATGAAGTAGACTTCTTTGAAAAAATCATTGTCTCTTCCTCTCAATCCATCACCAGCAGTACTCTTTGCCGGAGCTGCTGATAAGCCCAAGTGATTAAGCTTTCCTGCCATTGATTGCATGCCATCGCATGTTTCGCCCATCGAATCGCATCGACTCAACACGCCAAAAAGCATCGTCATCAGCTGTGTCCAGGAGTCAAAGGTCTTGTAATACCTATCCGACTTATGCTTGCTCACCAGTAGGTTAAACTTGGTTCGGGGGATTAATTCAAGTATCTGTTTGAAGATCGGCTGACCGACTAAATGTTTTGATGTATTTTTAGCACTCATATTTTTAAGTTTTGCTAAACCAAAAATATGAAAAGAGGGGCTACCTTAATCGGTGCCCCTCCATTTTTCGTGCTAACTGATGTTTTTAGTCGGTCAGTAGTGATATTTTTCTACAAATTCGGCCATCGGGGTTTTAGCGCAAAGTTATGTAACAACATGCCCCCACGAAACACAAAAATTAACACCGCCGAGGATATAAAGATTATACCCTGCTTTGTATATCAGTAAAAACCACTTGATACATCCCTCAAACATTTTTTTCAAACAACTTGTAGACTGGTGCTTTCTTTTGAAGTTTT
>CAYQCG010000576.1:0-1815 GCA_964415925.1 uncultured Puniceicoccaceae bacterium
GGTCTTATAGTTGTAAGCGTACACATGAGGCGTTTGACTATGTCTGTACACCCGTCGCGAGGAATGAAGAATGAATCCTACACGATCGCGTTGTTTGTATGTGTCAGTGTTTTGTCGAAAACCTTTATCATGTGTTTTTCTATATATCTGTCTGACAAAGCAAGTAGCCATGACTCTTTTTTCAAACGCTGTCGCACTTAGATTGGGGCTTCTGATATGTGCTGTTTTACTGAGTTCTTATACTCCAGGTACCAGATCTGTGAGTGAGGAAGATTGTGGGCCGGGCGTGAGCTGTAGTAAACGAAAGCCCAGAGGAGATTTCTCTTACCGAGAAATCCATCCTGAGCCTCAGATCAAGAACCTCAAAATGATCGGCTATGTCGCCCGTTGTGGTATCGAAGGTAAAGATGCAACGGAAAAGCTATATGGAGCGATCCTGAGAGCGAAACGCTTTGAAAATATTACTGAAAAGGTGGAATCCAAGTACGGCCTCCCCCGGAATATCCTGCTGGCCATGATCATGCAGGAAACCGGGGGGGCTGATATGTTGCCTAATTGCCGTGATGATGGAGGAATAGGGATATGCCATATGCAGAGTAGTACTGCATCACTATTTGGAATGAAAACTCATATGGGCTTCAACAAATTGGTATCTAAAGAGCATGGACGAATACTAAGAAACCTGATAAAGACCCATAAATACGACAGAAAGAAGCTGATAAAATACGATGACAGATTTCATCCATTACTGAATGTAGATGCTGCAGGTAGAATGCTTTTTTGTTATAAACAGACGAAGATAAGAGGTCTGACACATATACAATCTGCCATCCGCCGATATGCAGGGAAGTACAACTATCGCCATTATTGGAAAAATGTTGAGTACTATAGAAAAAAGCTAAATGACCCAGCTGTCATGAAAGCTATAGAGACTCAATTCAATAAAAAGAATCCCAATCTAATCATTAATGGAAAGAAAGGAGACTTCAAATCCTATATCCGCGCCCACCAACTGCAAAATGAAAATTATGGTCTGACGAATTATAAATAAGCAGACCCATCTTTCGAAGTGATCAACACTATATTACAAATTCCACAAACTATGCGTTACCTTGTTCCGATCTTACTCATCTTCCTGATTTCATGTGGGGAGAGCACTAATAATGGCTTTCAGCTTTCTGAATTAGGGCCTAGACAGGAAGTGAGTACAGAATCTCTAGACTATTTCACCCTTGAGGACTATTTTGAATCCAATCGGGTATTGCGCCATCTCACTGATTCTATAGTAAATTCCTTGAGTCCTACTGAGCAGCTAAGTCAGCTGATCATCGCAGCGTATGGTCATGAACATGGCCCAGATAAAGCAGAATTGCAAGGCCTGATTGCCAAGCATCAGATTGGTGGTGTGGCGGTATTTCGGCAACGACAGGATCCTACGCCTATCATCGATCGGATGCAAGCCGTAAGTGATGAAAACAAAGGCTTGCCTCTGCTATTTGCTATCGATGGAGAACCAAGCCTGATGGCGAGTCGATTCCGCTTTAAGAGTGCACCTACCTTTCGCACAACCAATAGTCTACAGGATGCACAAAGCGTACGAGAAACGGCCATGAATATTAGTGATTATCTTCTGGAAAGAGGCATAAACTATAATTTTGCACCAGTCTGCGATTTGGGTATAAATCGGGAGGTGATTGGCAATCGCGCGTTTGGCACTGAGCCGGGGTATATCAAGGAAGCTGCAACTGCTTTTATCAAAGAATCTCAGGAAATGGGGGTAGTGGCTACGGCTAAACATTTTCCGGGACATGGCTC
>CAYQCG010000577.1:0-1810 GCA_964415925.1 uncultured Puniceicoccaceae bacterium
GTGGTGGACGGTGTTAACCTGGATGTGAGGTCCGGGGAAATAGTGGGGCTTTTAGGACCTAACGGGGCGGGGAAGACAACCAGTTTTTATATCATCGTGGGGAGGATACCTGCCAATGGCGGCAAGGTCTACCTAAAGAATAACGACATATCGAGTTTACCGATGCATAAGCGGGCTCGAAACGGACTGGGCTATCTACCACAAGAGGCATCCGTGTTTCGTCGTCTGACGGTCTACGAAAACCTGATGGCAATCGCTGAAACATTCCGGATGCCCCAGAAAGAGCGGCGGGTGCAGGTAGAGCGATACCTGGATGATCTCGATCTTCAGAAAATTGCCAGGCAACGTGCATACACCCTAAGCGGGGGTGAGCGCCGCAGGCTGGAGATAGCCCGAGCCCTGATTGCCCAGCCCAAGTTTTTGCTGATGGACGAACCTTTCAGTGGAATTGATCCCATTAGTGTCAGTGAAGTGCAGGAGATCGTGGTGGGGCTGAAAGAGAGGGGAATCGGGGTATTGATAACAGACCACAATGTACGAGAGACACTTCGTATCGTTGACCGGGCGTATTTAATGCACAGCGGCAAGGTATTGGTTGAGGGTGATTCTGAAACCTTGCTCAACGATCCTTTGAGCCGTGAATTTTACCTGGGTGAAAGGTTCTCAATGTAGCAGCCTTAAAGGATTGTCATCAAATGCAACCTGGAGTTGCCTAGGAGAGAAACAGACAACAATGACGTTCAAACCCAATCCCCGTCAGGTACGCAGTATAACCGTACGCGATTTTTACGAAACGGCACACGAGCCACTGAAATTATCAATAGTAGAAGGCGGATCGGGGCTTAGCGGGTCCATACAGGACAAGAGCATTAATCGTCCGGCTCTGGCGCTGGTCGGCTACCTGAAGACATTTGCGAACAAGCGTGTGCAATTATTTGGAGCGGGTGAAATGGCATTCCTGCGAGACCTTCCGCCGAAGAAACAATATTCCGTGCTAACGGAGATGGTGAACCGACACATACCGTGTATTGTGGTTTCGCGGAATCTGCAGCCGACGAAAGCACTTCAGCAAGTCTGCCGCGAACATAATCTGCCGTTATTCCGGTCATCGTTAGTTTCACGAGATTTCATGAACCACGCGACCTTGATTCTGGAAGATTTTTTTGCGCCGCAGGTGACGGAGCACGGGACATTGCTGGATGTCAAGGGAATCGGAACATTGATCCGTGGACGCAGCGGCGTGGGTAAGAGTGAGTGTGCTTTGGCCTTGATCGAAAGGGGCTATTCACTGGTGGCGGATGATGCAGTCTACATTAAACTGATGGGGGAAAAGGAACTGGTGGGCACCAGTTCGGAATTGAATCGGGGCTATATGGAATGCCGCGGACTGGGTATTGTAAATATTGGTGAATTGTTTGGAATACGCGCGGTCCGGCTGGAGAAGGCCATCAATCTGATTGTTACCTTTGAAGAATGGAAACCGGGGATGGAAGAGGACCGGACGGGACTTGAGCAGGATTATTACGAATTACTGGGTCAGAACGTGCCGCATATCATGTTACCGGTACGGCCGGGACGTGATTTGGCGCGTCTGGTTGAAGTAGCCTCGATGGTGCAGGCACTCAAAACGATCGGGCATAATCCAGCCCAGGAATTCAACGATCGTCTGATAGCACGGATGAATCGCTAGGTTATGTGCGGATCCGGACAGTCACAGTCCGAGTAGTGTAGCTGGATGTAACATAAGGGCCGGCCCGGTATATTCTATGAAGATAGTGTGTAGCTCTTTGACTATGAGGGTTGAATGAAA
>CAYQCG010000578.1:0-1806 GCA_964415925.1 uncultured Puniceicoccaceae bacterium
GTGGCGAAATCGAAATCGGGAGCCTTACTGCCCTTTTCGCCAACTATTTCCGTCCCTCTTCTGACATTGTCCATCATCCATGCGGGCAGCCTGAGATGAAAGGGATTGCGCTCCACCTCACCCTTGTGAAAGGAAAGGCCGGTCAATATATCCGCGACATCGGTGGCACTGGATTCAACCATGAGGTTCGGGGTCTCCATCGGTGACCAGAATTCGGTTTCCAGACAAAAACAGGAAAATTCCTTACCCAATCTCAACAGCGCGTGATTGACCAGGGCATTGACTCCGATATGCGTCTTATTGGCATCGCCGGAATGCGGATAAACGATTAATGTGGGGGCATGCTCCCTGATAGTTAAGCCCAATACATCCGCTGCGTGAATCCAGTGTGTAGGTTCATGCCGTCTCGTAATCAACTGTATATCTTCCAGACCGCATTCATCCGCCACCAACAACTCGAAGCCCAGATAAGCACAACACGCCTTTACTTCCTCGATCCGCTCATGCTGGCGAGCTTTATTACTGCCCAAAGTCACGACCAGGTTCACGACCCGCATTCCGCTTTCCCTTAACAACCTGAGAGGCAAAGCTGCCGTAATCGCTTCGTCATCCGGGTGAGGTGAAAGGATCAAAACAGATCCGCGGGATTTATCAGCCGCACTATGTCGAGGAATCGCAGCACTGGCGAGAGGTATTCGTGAAGCTTCCCGGTATGCGGCCAGTAAATTGTCCACGTAGGTTTTATAAGAATCCATATCTTAGGGAAACTCAGCCTGCCTTCAGTTTCAACCCTACAGGACAGTGATCTGAACCTTCGACATCCTTGTAGATAATCGCTGTCTCCATCAAAGGTAGAAGTATTTTGGAGATCAGGAAATAATCCAGACGCCACCCTACATTCCGGGCACGGGCATTTGTCCGGTAAGACCACCATGTGTAATGATTTGGCTGATCGGGGTGTAGATGCCTGAAAGTATCGATAAATCCGGTCTTGAGGAGTTTTCCAAATGCCCTGCGCTCCTCATCTGAAAAGCCTGGATTTCTACGGTTGCTGGCAGGATTCGCCAAATCGATCTCCTCATGGGCAACATTGAAATCCCCACACACAACCACCGGCTTAATCTTCGTCAGGCGAGCCAGGTGTTTGCGGAAGGACACCTCCCAACTGCGAATCCGGTAACCCAGGCGAACCAGCTCGTGACGCGAATTCGGAGTATAAACATTTACAAGGTAAAATTCCCCTAGATCCAGTGTTTGAACCCTTCCTTCCGCGTCACCGGTTTTGTTTCCAATCCCGGCTGTAACTGAATGCGAATTATCGCGAACCAGCATAAGGGTACCTGAGTAGCCGGCTTTAATCGCGGGATTCCAAAACACATGGTAGTTTTGTGGCCAGACGCGGGAATCCACTGACTCTGGAAGTGATTTAATTTCCTGCAGGCAAAGGACGTCGGGCTGTTCACTTTCAATAAAGTCAATCAATCCCTTTTTCAAGACAGCCCGCAGCCCATTCACATTCCATGAAATCAACTTCATCCGGATTTTGCCTTTTTCCTGCGTGTCAGAATACGCTTAAGCTTTCTACGCTGGTCAGAGCGGACAATGTATCCGACACAGTCCATTGAACCGCAACGGCACGGGTGTTCCAGGAAATGCTCAAGATCGTAACCATAATCATACGTAATTTCTTCCCCCGGTTTAATGTCTTCCAGGGCAATCACCCAAATACGGTCGTCAATGTTTTCCACTTCACAATTTGGTGAGCAGGAATGATTGGCGAGCCGTGCGATGTTCCACTTGAAGTTC
>CAYQCG010000579.1:0-1797 GCA_964415925.1 uncultured Puniceicoccaceae bacterium
AATCAGATCCATCATGCTATCAGCGGCTGTTTTGAAGGACACTTATGAGATCATCTTCCTGGCTTTGCGATTGGGCTTCAGGACGAAGTTTGGCGAGTTCCGCTGCACTCCACGTACATTCATCGCGCTCCCATAAGGGAATATCGCGATATAAATCCACTTCGCGCCATTTAGGGTGCCCATTCGTGCGTAGCTCCCCCATCCAGGCGTTGATGGATTGCCCAATCAGTGCCATCTGTCGGCAGCGCCGCTTGTAATACCCGTTCTTGCGTGACGAGAAATCAAACGCCATAAGTACCGACGTTACCGCCACTGTAGGGACGGGCTCTGAGACAAAATCATAGTCCTGAGAGGTAATCATGGCAGATTCATATTCTTCACGCACGCGTGGGTCCGTTACCGGGACAAATTTCACGCGGTCCACGAGATAGGACAATTTACCATCATTCGCATCGCGTACTTCTTCCAGGTTTTTGAACAAGGAAACCGGCTTGCCAGCTGTAAATATCGTCGCGTCGGCTTTTCCCACCATCGTAGCGACGACCCCCTCACGCGTGCTCATCTGCAACAGGCTGCGCGGCTTTACCCCAGTGATAGCGAATAAATTCATGGCCGTCAGCATGCTCCCGCTGCCTTTCAATCCAACTGCTACGTTGCGTCCATGCAGGTCGGCAAAGGAGGCAACATGCTTCCCGGCAAGTACATGCACTTCTTCCTTGTAAAACGGGAACATCATCCGCATGCGCCCCGAAAGCTCAATGGAGTGTGGGTTCTTGGAGCGCCCCAGGAAGCCCAGCACATCCGACTGAACAATGCCGAGCGAGGCATTTTCCCCTCGTACCGTCACGCGCCGGATATTTTCAATGGACCCGTTCGAGGATTTTACCTCAATCGTCTGTCCCTCAACCGCACTGATTTTCGCAATGTCGCGCCCAATTGTAATATAAGTCCCTGTAGGTGGCCCGGTCACCAAACCAATAGCATCCCTTGCATACGGAGCCTCTACCCGAAAACACAGCATCAGCAGTGCGAAGACGACGATACGCTTCATATCCTAATCCTTATCCTGCTATTGCGCAGGTTCTGCTTGCTCTTCGCCGGTCAGCCCTTCTGGTTGCTCCGGCATTGTCTCTTGTGGTCCACCTGCCAGTTTACGTAACAGCAGGCGTTTTTCTTCTTGTGATATAAATATTTCAATCGGCTCGCTCGCCTTACCTGATGGCACTGGGAACGGCTCAGGTGGGGCGTTTATTAAGGAAAGTTCATCGGAAGTTGGTGGTTCGGACCTTGCAGCCGGTGCTGACGGCTGTCCCGGCTCTATGGTGCTCACGGAAAATGTCACCTCTGCATCGTCCGTATGCCCAAGTAAGAAGGTAAGCCCGATATTGACGGTCACAATCATCACCACAACCGCCATAGCAAACCAGATTTCCCATGTGCGTGAGCTGGAATGCTCGCTGACTGCCTCTTTTTCCTTCGCCACGGTTTCTTCGTCAGGGATAATCGGCACCGCAGAAAGCGACGTTACCTCCTCAGGCGATGTATCAATCTCAGGCTCGCCACCACCCGACAGGCTGGGAGGCGGTACATTGACTTTAGGAAGTATGGTTTGTGAATCCACGATGTAGGGCGCTAAAGGCTTTTTATGTAACTCTGTAAATCGGCTGTAATACGCTATTCATAAGGTGTATGGTGGTGGTTTGCAATTGTAGAATAGTATTATTTTTTCTTATGTTTCGCGGTGATAATTAAAGACAATCTTAATCATTGCCAGCATAGTATGTTGTGGTGCGACAA
>CAYQCG010000580.1:0-1793 GCA_964415925.1 uncultured Puniceicoccaceae bacterium
GCTTGAATCACTGTTCGCCCAAAAGGGGAATCCGCTGATTCTCAACAGATCCTAGGGTGAGATCCATGATGCTTCCCCACCCAGACCATTTGCCAGCAGACATGCGCGCCATCGGCCGTCGGTTGTTGCCGACGGGCACGCGGCAGATGTTAGTCCACAAGATCATGAGGCTGTACCAACTGCAGCACCGCTTCAATAGGCGCTACCAGGACAATGCCCGAGCGATCCGTTGTTTGAAAAATCATCACGCTGGGCAAACCTGCGTAATCGTTGGTAACGGACCAAGCGTCCGAGGGTTTGACCTCGAACGCCTCAAAGGCACGACCACATTCTGCCTCAACCGCGGCTATTTGTTGTGGCAGAGCCAAAACCGCTCTCCAGATTACTTGGTTGCGGTTAATCAGCTTGTAGTCGAACAGTTTCACGCCGAGATTTCTGGAGTACACTGCACGCACTTCATCCCATGGCACTACCGCACTTTGATCAGTCACAACCCACGCACATTTTATCTAACAGAACGGTGGGAGAACTGCTTCTGCGAAGATCTTACTGCCGGAATATGGTTTGGTGGAACCGTAACATTTGCTGCGCTTCAGATTGCCTTCTATCTTGGCTTTTCAAAGGCAATCCTAATTGGAATTGATCACAGCTTTCGTTTTCATGGCATCCCAAATCAAGAATTGATTTCGGCTGGCGTCGACTCTAATCACTTCGATCCTAACTATTTTGGACCCGGCACCCGATGGCACGCGCCAGACCTTGAGCGGTCTGAATTGGCCTACGCTTTGGCCCGCGAGGCCTTTTCCAGCGATAACAGACGCATTCTAGATGCCACGCAGGGTGGCCAATGTCCAATCTTCGAGAAAATGTCTTTGGAAGACGCCCTCGCGGCGTAGCCTTTATCGAGGCCCCATTCAAAACACGATGCGCATTTACGCTCGAAGGGCATGACACTTGATTTTATACCATGGTTTGGGTCGCGTTAGCTAAACGCACCGTCGACATAATGCCTTAACCGATGGTCACCGGCGCATTCGCCCTCTGTTATTGTCCTCATCCATGCGGGTCTGAACTCACGCAACCGAATATCGAACGTTGAGATCCTGTCCTTGTGCTGCTAGCTTTATCGACCGCAATACGCGTCGAGTTCGAGCATATGCCAGGATTAAAAGCGGTTTGGCGGGTGGCCGATCGCCGCTGATGGACGGAAATAGTCACGGCCCCTCTTTCGTTCAACTAACCACTTTCCAACAATGTAAATCAATTTGCGATTTTTCACCTGCCGAAAATGGAAAGAGACAGCTCCTCGGGAAAAATTACCTCAAAAAGGCCACCGGCCAAGGGTTGGTTCACATCGGCATCAAGCGACGCTGAAGTCACATACATCCGGCGCACGCTATTTCCGCTTGATCGCCCCCCCCAAACACATGACGTTGGCCGGGCAACTGGAAATGAGATATGGCCAGCATTCATTCCTTCAGGGCTCAGTCTCTGAACGCGCCACCCGTCCCACATGGCAACCCACAAGTGCCCTGTGTTATCAGTTGTCATACCGTCCGGGCTTCCATGACCAATTGCGAACCGCCGAAAGTCACGCCGCGCACCAATGGATCCCGCGGGGGTAACGTCAAATGCATAAATTATCTGTCGGGCTGAGTCGGAATGATAAAGGTAACAACCATCAGGACTAAAGGTTGGCCCGTTGGTGACGCGATAACCCGTGTCGATCACATCACATGAACCATCATTCTGCAGCGCATACAGAGATCCAGTATCGCTATCGGCGTTTTCAT
>CAYQCG010000581.1:0-1789 GCA_964415925.1 uncultured Puniceicoccaceae bacterium
GGAACCGCGTCAGTCAGTGAATGGGTGCAGGCCGGAGTTGTTGGCAAGGTCCGTGAAGTTCATTCCTGGACTAATCGCCCGGTCTGGCCACAACCGGTTGAAAAACCGGATCACTCACAGGCAATTCCCATAATTCCCAAGGGCCTTGACTGGGATCTCTGGTTGGGCATTGCCGAGCCGCGTGCATATGATCCTGTATACTTGCCTTTTAAATGGCGTGGCCTCTTTGATTTCGGCACCGGTGCCTTCGGAGACATGGCTTGCCATATCATGAATGTTCCCTATTGGGCACTTGATCTCGACAAGCCGGACTTCATCGAGGCTGTCAGCACGCCTATGACCAGTATTTCCTATCCTGCAGCCTCTGTGGTTACCTACCACTTCCCGGCCCGCGGAAACATGCCTGATGTAACTTATAAATGGTATGATGGTCATATCACACCTCCCAGACCTTCAATTATACCTGAAGATGAGGTTCCGACAGGTGATAGCAGCGGTACCTATATCATTGGTGAACGCGGTATCATACACTCGGACACGTATGGTCGCGCGGTTCAGATTCTTCCCAAAAAGACCTTTATGGACCTGCGCTCAATTCTTCCGGAAAGAAGCATCCGCCGTATCAGAGGTACCCATTACGAAGAGTTTTATAATGCAATCCGTGAAAACCGTAAGGCATCTTCGGATTTCAGCTACTCTGGTCCATTTACGGAAGCTGTCCTTCTTGGAAATGCTGCGATTCGCGCTGGAACTCGTTTGGAATATGATGCCCAAAAGGGTCAATTCACCAATTATGCGGACGCAAATAAATATTTGCACAAAGATTATCCAAGTGGCTGGATTGTAGCTTGATTCGGTAAAAGTCTGACTGGTGTAGTTCTTTTTCTGAATGGATATCAGGCTGGCAACAGCTTGGTATTCGTTCAATTTTTATACATAACTCGTTGCTTAATATAAGATAATAACAAATGGATACAACCCCTGATAATCCCAACAGCTTCTTGAAGGGCTGGACTAATGAAGCCTGGGCATTCCTGCTCCTGCGCTTATGGCTCGGTTTGAGGGCATTTGTGACTGGATTAGAGAAGTTTTCCGGTCCTTTAACCGAGACCAGAACAGATGAGTTCACTGGTCTTGAAGAAACCGTAATCATTAAAGAGAAAGCTTATGGCCTTGATCTTTATAAGGCTATTCCGGATTCTCTCAAAGAGCAATTCGACAGCCAGCCACTTCTCTTGGATTTCATGACGGGGCCATTTTACGCCCTGCTTGGATACGTGCTCGTTTTAAGTGGTTTGCTATTGCTTCTTGGTGTTTGTATGCGCACATCACTGGTAATCATGGGGTTACTATATATATCACTCACCATGGGGCTGATCTTGATTAAACAGGATGCGGGCGTTGCCTGGTTAGCCACACACATGCTTTTAATTGCAGGAGCACTTATATTGGAAAAAAATAAGAAACTCTTTATCTTTGGAAAATACTAATAGTTAGATACTCAAGCCACGAAATATACCCATGAGCGAAAATAGAAAGATAACCCGTCGTAATTTTCTCCAAACCAGTTTGGCAGCTAGTACAGGCGCCCTCCTTTCCGGTGCACCTGCTATTGCACAGACACGAAATGCCAACAGTGCTGTTAATGTCGCATTCATTGGCACGGGTGCACAGGGGATCGCACTTATTGAGGCTTCCGCTAAAATTCCCAATATGAACGTCGTTGCCGTTTGCGACATATGGCAATACAACCTTTCCAAGGGACGCAGTTCTATCATTGGCAACTTGG
>CAYQCG010000582.1:0-1783 GCA_964415925.1 uncultured Puniceicoccaceae bacterium
CGATCCTTCCTTTTTTGTATGAAATAATTCAGAGCAAAGTATTTCCAGAATCCTATCAACAGCATCAGGGATACTTATAGCTACCTCATCACATAAAGGGATACTGTGATCGAAGCGTTTCGCTTCTATTCCAATAATATGGAACTTTTCCGGTAATTCACCAAAGTTGCGTGCAAGTTCAAATGCCTCAGCCAAACCAAAGTCATGGGTAGAGTAATGGTTGAACCATCCAGCAGGAAGATCCTGATCAGCGAGATTAATTTGATGAATGGATCCTGCCTGGCTGCCTGATTGAATCGCGTCAACTACGATTACCCTGGAACTATTACGGAAATGCTCAAGAAGCGATATCGCTTCACCATTATGTTCCCGGATCAAGACACCAACCGGCGCAGCCTCCCGCAGTGTCCGAACGACTTCAAGACCTGCAGCATCGTCGCCTCTATCCGGATTTCCAATCCCGATTACAAGAGGTGCCTGGGAGAAGGATTGCATTATACCCGCCTGACACTTCCATCTCGATCCACTGTTAGTTTAAGAAAGTGACAGGAGCAGGAAATGCACGGATCATAATTCCGTACAGCCTGTTCGCATTTCCACTTGAGTTCTTCATCCGGTAATGCGTTATACTTGTCAGCAAAATGCCACAGGTCATTTTCGATCACTTTTTGATTCTGTGAAGTTGGAGGTATGATAACCGCATCCTCGATTACACCATCTGCATCAATCCGGTAGCGATGATAAAGAATTCCACGGGGTGCCTCGGTGCAACCGTGTCCAACTCCTGCCACGGGCTTCATTTCCACATAGGGTTTTTCCGGTGGTTCGTAGTTGTCTATGATACGGATTGCCTCCTCTACCGCCCAGAGCGTTTCTACGCTGCGGACTACAATGCTCTTGAATGGATTATAGCATGTCTCCGCCAATCCGACCTTCATTGCTTCGTTCTGAGCCAATGGACTTAGCCGGTCAAAGTTGAGACTGTATCGTGCCAAGGGGCCAACGTGATAGGCACCGCGACCTCTGACTTTTGCATGCAGTGAAGTTGAATGCTCGACATGTTCTTCCTCAAAGTGCAGCAAGAATTCTGAAACATCCACATCGACACCTTTATTCGAAACGATTCGGCCTTCACAAAACGGATATTCATCAGGATGCCGTAGAGCCACATATTCATAATCCTGCTCAAACTCGGGAAATGGCAGTTCAGCCATTGTGTGGATCATCTCCTTTGCCAGTTCTAAAGCCTCTTCAAGGTTTGCCCTCAAGGTCTTCAAATCATTTTTATTGGGGACCTTGTAGAATCCCCCAACCCGCACATTGATAGGATGGATTTCCCTGCCTCCTACCGTATTCACGATTTCATTCCCGATTTTTTTCAGACGAAGACCTTTTTTCACCAGCTCAGGATGATCCTTGGCCATACGAATTGCATCCTCGTAGCCGAGAAAGTCAGGCGCATGAAGCATATAAACGTGCAACACATGGCTTTCAATCCATTCTCCGCAATAGATAAGTCGCCGTAGTTCGCGCAGTTGCCCTTCCAGTTTTATTCCCAGAATCGACTCTATCGCATGAGCGGAACTCATCTGGTAGGCAATCGGACAGATTCCGCAAATACGGGCTGTTATATCGGGAGGTTCTGTATAGCGTCTTCCTCTAAGAAAGGCTTCGTAAAACCTGGGTGGCTCAAATATATTAAGCTTTACATCACTGACTTTACCTTCGCGAAAGCGTATATCCAGTCCACCCTCTCCTTCTACCCTCGCCATGTAATTAACGG
>CAYQCG010000583.1:0-1777 GCA_964415925.1 uncultured Puniceicoccaceae bacterium
GGGGCTGGATTCATTGGAACCGGTTAACCCCCTCCACAATCGACCTTGCTGCCATGCAAACCGGTGGTGGGGCGGGCCCCTGGGGTAACAATGCCTTGTCCGGTGTTGTCCGCCTCTACACCCCGGCAATCACCAATGACAGTCTTTTCACCGACATCAGTTACGGGAACAAAGACACCCGTCGTGGCATCATTCGCGCCAACAAGCGTATCACCGAAAACGACAGTATTTCCATAACTGCCCAGCACTTCGATACGAAAGGTTTTTTCTCCTTTGAAGAGTCTAAATTGGGAGCTGTGGATACCCGGGAAAGCCTCCGTTTCAAGAATATTTCCGGTCGCTGGCAGCATGACTTCAATGATGAAATCAAGTCGCGCCTCGCGCTAACCTACTTCAAAGAGGATCGTGGCAACGGAACGTTGCAAAACAATAACCATTCTCGCCACTACGACCTGAGTCTTTCCCTTGTCCGGGAAGTTAACCGCTCCGCCGAAGGCTGGGAAGCCCACATCTACTGGCAGGACCGCCGCTTTGTGAATCAGTTCACCGCCGTTGCCGATGACCGCAATAGCGAGCGCCCTGTTCTTGACCAGTTTGATATCCCTTCTACAGGTGCCGGCGCTAATTTCATTATACGGCAATCTATCGGGAACCACTTGCTCGAAGGCGGGCTCGATCTCCGCTACATCGATGGTGAAACCAATGAACGCTTCCGTAACCTCGGCTCGGGCTTTACCCGGTTGCGCCAGGCAGGCGGCGAACAATTGATCACCGGACTCTTTGTCGAGGATACCTGGCAGCCTCGGAAAAATCTCACCTTCAATGCCGGTGCGCGCTTCGACTATGTCAGACAGCAGGACGGGCAACGCACGGAATCGAATCTGCAAACGGACGAAATCCTCAGGAACGATATCTTTCCGACCCAAGCCGACTGGATACCAAACCTGAGGCTCGGTTTGCTCTATGATTTTAGCGAGCGCTGGAGCGCACGCTTCTCCGGTTATACCGGTTTCCGCCTTCCTACCATCAATGAACTTCACCGTCCCTTCCGTGTCGGTAACGACATCACTGAGGCGAATCCGAATCTGGCCGAAGAGCGCCTCTGGGGTGTTGAAACAGCCATTCGTGGTGAAATTACGGATCAAATCGTCTGGGAAGCCACTGTATTCTATAACCAGCTCCATGATGGCGTGGCCAACATCACCCTTTCGGACGTACCGGGCTTTAATCCGCTTTGTGGCTTCGTCCCGGACGGTGGAAGTTGCCGAAGACGTCTCAACCTCGAACGTGTTGACGTTACAGGTGTCGAAACACGCCTGGCCTGGATCCCTTTCCAAGCTATAGAGATAGACGCCCGCTACACTTTCGCTCACTCCGAAGTTACCAATAGCCCGATCATGCCAGAGCTGACAGGGAACCGTACAACCCAGACACCTCTTCATCAATACTCCCTGACCGCCAGCTTAAATATTCTGGAACCCTTTAAATTTTCTGCGGCTATCCGCGGCAGTAGTTCCCAATTCGAGGATGACCAGAATCAGCGCAGACTCTCGGGATACGCCTTATTGGATCTTGCTGCCCAGTATAGTTTTTCAGACGACTTGAAAGTATACACAAGCGTTGAGAATCTTGCCAATAACCGTGTTGAAGCCGGTGTCGGCGGCGATGGATTGGTTACTCTCGGAGCTCCGCGCCTCTGGCGTCTCGGATTACGTTATGTTTACTGAGAATTATTCCGATACCTTCTCATCATCGCAATAAGCTGCTGATCGGTCTG
>CAYQCG010000584.1:0-1769 GCA_964415925.1 uncultured Puniceicoccaceae bacterium
AATGCCAATCCAAAAATAATCACATTGGCCATTGGACGCCACATTTCCCCACCCTGCAGTGAGAGGGGAATTAACCCAATAACGGTCGTTGCAGCGGTAGTCAGTATAGGTCGCATGCGGGAAAGGGCTGAAACGATTACACTGTTGGCATCATCAATACCCTTGGCCCGCAGGCTTTCGATACTGTCAATCATCATGATGGCGTTATTGATGATTATACCCATCAAGCTGAGGGCTCCCAGCATGGCCATGAAACCGAATGCTGCGTTCGTAATAAGCAAGCCAATGGCGATTCCGAAAACTGCAGGTAAAATTGTAATACCAATAAGGACGGGCCGGCTGACTGAGTTGAACATGGACACGAGAGTAACAAAGAGTAATCCCATAGCCATTGGAAATCCTGCTGCAATCGATGCCTGGGCATCTGCACTTTTTTCAATCTGGCCCCCTAGTTCAAGTTGTATGCCGTTTGGAAATTCTGGTCCGCTGCTTAACTCAATCATCTGGGGGCGAATCTCGTCGAGTAAAGACACTACATTATAACCGGGCAAAACATAGGCCTTCAGTGTCATAGTGCGGAGTGTATTCTCACGCCTGATATTTGCCGGTTGCCAGGTAAGGGTAGGCTTAGCGACCTGTGCAAGAGGAACACTCTGTCTACCATTGAGGGAGTAGACATTCATACCATCAATTTTTCCCAGTTCATTCCTGTAGGCGTCCTCTGAACGAATCATTATGGGGATGATATCATCGCCCTCACGATAATCACTTGCAGTTAAGCCACTGATCTGTGTTTGCAGAGAAAGTGCCACATCCTCACTGGTTAACCCAGCGTATTTTACCTTGTCCTGGTCGACATCGATATCCATACGCTTGGTCCACTCACCCCAATCGTTACTGATGTTTATGACACCATCGGTTCGTGCGAGAATCCCCTGTAATTCATCATGAACCGAATAAATGTCATCAATCTCCTGACCAATGATACGGATCTGAACCGGGGCACCTACAGGAGGGCCATTTTCAAGTTTGCGCAGAGTGACTGTAGCATCCGGCATTTGAGTATCGGTGAAAGCTTGCGCATCCTCTATGAGAGTGTTTACCGTGGTGATGGCTTCGCTGACATCCTCACCCCGGGTTTCGACCATCATAAAGCTGTAGGCACTATTGCTTTGCTCAATTTGCTGGGAGAGATTCCAGCGTGGGCCTCCGTATCCCACGAAGCTGGTTACCTGCATTACATTATCAAGACCCATTAGATAATTTTCGAATTTGGCAACATTGTCTGCGGTTGTGCGGATATCGGTGCCGTAGGGCATCCATATATCGACCATGAGTATCTCTCTTTCGTTGGGCGGGAAGAAGACCTGCTTGACATAGCCAAAAGCATACACGCCGCCGAAAGTCAGCCCAGCAGTTGCCGCAAGAAACAAGAGCCGGTTCCTCAAACTGAAAAGGAGAAAATTGTAGTAGAGTTTATAAAATCCTCCTGAGTAAGTCTCATTCTTGACCTGAACCTTGATAAATTTGTTGCAGAGCAGAGGTATAACCGTAATCGAAAGTAACCAACTGGACAGCAGGGTAAGGGTAATAACCTGAAAAAGTGAACGGCAATATTCCCCGACGTTACTGTTCGCCGTGCCGATCGGGAGGAAAGCCCAGATAGTGGTCAGGGAAGCTGCCAGAAGCGGCTTCCACAGGGAAGCCACAGAATCTTTCATGGCTTTGAGGCGTTCATCTCCACGGGAGAGGCGGACGAGTATATTCTC
>CAYQCG010000585.1:0-1766 GCA_964415925.1 uncultured Puniceicoccaceae bacterium
AGTGTCTGATATTGCTGAAACTGATCCGCCAGTGCCAGTGATTTAAGACGTGTTTCGAAGAGAGTGGCATTCGCCAAAGCCTCATTATCATCTACAAGTTCAATAACACGCTCGTGGGCTTCCTGCTGAAACAACCATTCTGCAACGAGGCTGAGATGGTCCTCTGCGTATTTGGTGATTGCCTCTTCCAGAAGATATTCTTTCTGCGTGGGGCTCAATTCAATCTTCTTGCTGTAAGATTGTAACTTGAATGGAACAGAGGCGACCTCGCTCTGAAGAATAACATCAATCATTCTCTCCTGCTCACTGGGTGTTGGATCGTATTTATTTTCACCAATGACGAATCTCAACATTAGCAAGAGGCTGACGTTGTCCGGATGCGTTTCAGCAATTTCCTCGATCTTGTTGAGACCGGCAGTCATCTGGCCATCAATCATCAGCTGATGCGCGCGCAAGACACTGACGCGTGGATCATCAGGGTGTTCATCTTCAAGTTTCTTGAGCTTTTCACTGGCGACTTCATTTTCACCCAATCTTTGGGCGAGGAAGGTAAAAGGGACCAAGTCGCCAATACTGCTATCCGGGTGCTCAACGAGCTTACTGCCTACCATAAACGCTTTTTCGTCATCATAACTCTGCAGCTGACTGGTGAGGCTCTGAAGTACCTGCAAGTTGTTGTTAATAATGCCGGTATCGAACATTGGATGTTCAATTAAACGATCCAGAAAATTTCTACGTTCGCTGCCATAAACGGGTAATTTTTCATTTGTGACTAGTATCAATAAAGCACCGAGGGATGTGCGCGAATCTGAGCCTGAAATTTCTTCGAGGAGAACTTTTGCCCTTGTCAATTGAACCCGATCATCACCGACCAGGAGTGTCTGGGCATAGAGTAATTTAAGGTCGGGATCTTCATAACCTAAGTCGATCGCCTGCTGATACATATTAGCCGCGATTTCAGGCCTGTTGGACAAGGCAGAGAGCGTACCGATGATCTTGTAGGTTTCCGGATCATCCTGCTCGTTTTCCGCCAAATAGCGAACCTCTTCGGAGGCTTGATCGGTTTTGCCCAACTGGAGGAGAAGGCTGATCGATTGGCCACGGTGCCTGGCGGATAAACCTTCAAAGGCCAATACTTCATTGACGAGCTCAAGTGCTTTTTCGGGATCATCCTCCACAAAAGTTGAGGCGAGGAGCAAATGCGCAAATGCGTTTGCCGGTTCATCCGTTGAGACCCGCCGAAAGATATCCCGGGCATCCTCCAAATTATTCTCGGACTGAAGTTGTATGCCTTTGTTGATGAGCTCATTAGTAGTCAGAGCTTCATCTTCAGAGACGAGTGACTTACCAATAAAGAAGCTGCCTACAGCAGCAAGGCATACAACAAAGACAAAAATAATGATGTAACTCTTTTTCATTTTTTCCGTGAGAAAAACTCGATTTAGGGTTTCCTGACAATGATTCGAAGTAAAGGTGTCCTATAGCTATGGTGATAAACAAGAAAATGTTAATTAATACAGGATTAGAAATACCTGTCGATACGTTAAAACACTTTGTATCCATAAATTTCGGTATATCATTGAGTTGGCGGAGGAATTCAGGCTCTGGTGATGTTCTGATGATTTGACAGCCAGTTCCAAGCTTTCCATTGTGGCTTATCACTGCCGCTGTATAGATTGGCCACCGTGTCCTCAGAGAGATCCATCATCAGTTGGTCCAGTTCCCCTGTAGGCGCAGATGTTGGCGACCCGGAAGGAACAATGGAG
>CAYQCG010000586.1:0-1757 GCA_964415925.1 uncultured Puniceicoccaceae bacterium
TGATCGTGTCGTTAACCACAAGCTGTGGCAATTCGACATCCTCAATCAAGCGATTGACAAGGGCTCCGGCAGCACCTCTGGATTTCGCATCTTCAAGATAATCATGCCCGTCACGGCGATCTGTGGAAATCGCCACGAACATTTCACCGCGTTCAAGAATTCTTGAATCGATACAAAAGCCCTCAATTGTGTCAGGTCTGCCATTTCGCCAAGTGCCTCCACTCCATTGACAGATCTCTTCGTGTGTAAATTTCGACATGGTAGACACTCTTAACATTACGGTATATCTCGTTTAGACAATAGTTCTCGTGCGACCCTGCGGTCATCGAAAGGAACTACGGAATCCGCAAATTCCTGAAAGGTTTCATGTCCCTTGCCCGCTATCAGGACAGTATCATCGGGTCGTGCCGCTTCCAGCGCGAGATGTATCGCCCAGCGACGATCATCGATAAAATGAACACGTTCAGGAATAAAAACGCCTTCACGCATATCTTCAAAAATGGCATGTATACTCTCCTTTCGCGGGGTGTCGGCCGTCGCCCATGCTTCATCCGCATGATTCTGGACAGCTTTCATCATCAGGGGACGTTTGGCACGGTCGCGATTGCCTCCACAGCCAAACACCACCAGTAGCCTGCCTTTGGTAATGGGTTTAAGCATGCGCAATGCATTATTCAGCGCATCATCCGTATGCGCGTAATCCACCAACACATTGAAGGCCTGTCCTGCCTCGACACGTTCCATGCGCCCCGGCACACCTCCAAAGGTTTCCAGTTTCGGGAGTATCGCTTCGAGGCTCGCACCGCTTGTCCAGGCCGATGCTAGCGCTGCAAGAACATTACTGACATTATAGTGACCCAATAGCGGACTGGATACCTGAAAGCTGCCGTCCGGCGTATTAAGCTTAAAGTGGGCACCCTTGTCATCCAGTTCAAGCGAGTCGGCTGAAAAATTCGCTTTATTCTCAATCCCAAAAGTTACCACTTTGCTCTTTTCCGGTACTACATTGAGTAGCCGTCTGCCGTAGGGATCATCCACATTAATGATAACGGAATCTGCCAATGTGGATAAAGTGCCGTCAAACAGCTGTCGTTTGGTGGAAAAGTAGCTTTCCATATCACCGTGATAATCCAAGTGGTCCTGGCTCAGATTCAGGAAGACGGCTGACTCAAAGGGCAATTCCTGAACCCTGCCTTGCGAAATTGCATGTGAGGACACTTCCATCACAGCACGGCTACACCCTGCCTCTCTCATCTGAGACAGATAATTATACAGCTCAATCGCTTCTGGTGTTGTTCTCGAGGCAGGGAGTGACCGTTTACCGAGGATATATTCAACAGTTCCTAATTGGCCAACCGACTCATCCTCCTTCTCCATCAGATACCGGTAAAGCATCGCCACGGTGGTTTTTCCGTTCGTCCCGGTGATTCCCGTCAATTTCAGGGATTGCTCTGGATGATCGTAGTAACGACGGGCAACTTCAGCCAAAACGGTAACCACCCCTTCTACCTGGATGTAAGCAGCCTTGAGTGATCCCCTGCTGGGTTTCTCGGATACAATTGCACCGGCACCACGAGCGACGGCTTCAGCAACAAATTGATTCCCGTCAACCGTCAGACCCGGAAGTGCGAAAAACAGGCTTCCAGGAGCAACCAGTCGACTGTCTGTACACAACCCTTTGACCTCCCCGTTCAAGTACACCATGGCGGAAACTACGGGGAGATCTTTAAATATCTCTTTGAGTGAGTGTTCAGTCA
>CAYQCG010000587.1:0-1747 GCA_964415925.1 uncultured Puniceicoccaceae bacterium
CACCCGAGTGATCCGGTTTGTTTTCGAACAGAGTCCACCATTCCTTGACCGCGTTTTTGGCGAAAATCTCCGAATCGGTGCGGATAGTGTTTCGCTCTTCATCCTTACCCATGTAACCGAAATAGGGAGGACTGTACTTATCCCAAAGGCGCCGCGGGGCCTCCATGCGATCGTATTCAGATTCAACGACTGGAAGCATGGGGAGCGCCCGCCTGCGACCTATCGTGCCAATCTCTATATCGATGTAGGGCAACATGGCAGGGGTTGACATTCTGAAACCAAAATAACGCCTCCCATGAGGATCCCACTCGTCAATGATCGCCCGAAGCTCCCGGGTATGATCGGGGTTCACATTATAATTTCCGCCCTCCCAAATGAGGATGCCGGGGTGGTTCCTAAAATAGATTACCGTATCCCGGAATGCATTCCGCCTGGTTTCCCAAGCCTTGCCAAAACAGTCCCTTTCACCATCCACACCCGGCATAATCGTAATCAAACCGTACTGGTCAGACATGCGCACTTCAGTTGCAGATCCCGCCGAATGCCCCCAACGGATGATGTTGGATCCCGCCTCCCACATCTGCCTGAGGGTGTAGTCTCTCATCCAGTCGGGAAGCCCCGCCCCCAAGCCGGCCCAAGCACCCGTCGGCTTGTGCCCCCAGCCATGGAGCTTTGTGTTCTTACCGTTCATCCAGAAACCCGTAGTTCTATCCCATCGAAAAACCCGCGGTGCATAAGGAATACTTGTAACATCCCTGAGCTTACCGCCCTTTTGCTGAAGCTTAACCTCAATTTCGTAAACATGAGGAAACTTCGGCTCCCAGAACAGCGGTTCTTCAATAATGAACTCAGTGCTGACAAGGGTTTTTTCGTTTCCCTGCAGGTCGACCCGTTCGATTGCAGTACCCACTTGTTTTCCGGACTCGTCCTTTGCAGCTATGAGGACCTCAATGGTTTCATGGTTGGGAGTTGTATTAGCCACCTCGATTTGAATCCCCACCGTCGCGCGCGATTGATCTAAATTCTCAGTCCAGGCATACACGCCCTGGGTCTCCAAGTCTGCATAAAGCGGCAGGGTCACATGAATCGGGTCCAGCGCATGCAGCCTAACGTTGCGATAGATACCGCCGTGGGGTGGGTGCCAGTTCTGGTGATTCCAGGGCCTATCTCCTGTCAAGTGAGGGTCAGTCGTATTATCAACCTTCACTGCAATCACATTGGATCCGTCATAGTCAATGTGGTCCGTCAAATCGAGTCCGAACGGAATAAACCCCGTTTCATTATGTCCGATGAGCACGCCATTGATGAACACATCCGCAATCTGACGGACCCCCTCAAACTCAAGAACAATACGCTTACCATCGGCTGACTCAGGCAGTCGAAAGTGCTTTCGATACCAAGCAGTACCCATCCACAAATCACTCTCTCCCTGGTGTCCCCCTTGGCCAAAATCATCGAACGTGTCGATGTCGTTCCATGTGTGGGGGCAACTGACCTCGGTCCAATTACTGTCGTCAAAATCGCTTTGCTGGAATGCCGGCGAATCACTCTTTTCAAAAAGCCAATCCAAATTAAAATTGTAGACCATCCTGCCGGGCGTTTGTCCACCTAATGGCGAAACAACGCCAACTGCGAAAAAGAGGAGATATGATAGAAAGCGCATGTTATGCTTGGATTCAACTTGGAGAAGTTTCATAGTGATTTGTGGTGATTTGGGTATGACACGGGCAACAGCGAGGTTGCATTA
>CAYQCG010000588.1:0-1736 GCA_964415925.1 uncultured Puniceicoccaceae bacterium
GTCTCTCGACCTGGCTTCAGTGGCTGCGCAACCAGAATATCTCTCGACGCAGCCCATTCCTTGATTGCATTTGGTACCAGTTTCATCCCCCGCCCCTTGCGTCGGTCCGGTTGTGTGTAAACCGCCGTTAACTCGACTTGAGCCCGGTACTCCTCAAATAGTGCATCCAGTAATGGCAAAGCAATGGGATCCGATCCCATGAAGACTGCTTTAGGAAGTGCCACTGTTATAATGAAACTCTCAGGCCGGTGTATGCGCCAGCCAATGATCGATGACCGGACGGAACTTTTCATCGAACGCTTCAGCCGTATCCGGCTTTTGAAGATCGGGAAACAATCCCCAATACTCGGTATGCTGGACGGCTTCACCCGGCTGGACTTCATTCAATGGACTCAATGACTCCAGTTCCAGCATCCAGTCACAACAGAAGAGTTCGAAAGTCGAACCACCGTCCGGATAAGTCGCACTCGGATTCACTTGTGCATACTTGACGAAAGTTCCGGACTCCTGCCAGTAGGCTACCCAGCCGGGATAGTTCCCGATACCCATCTTTTGCGCTTTGTCTGCCTTACTGCTGTCCGCTCCCAGATGGCTTGTATTAAAACGCCAGACATCACTGCCCAGATCGGTATAGGTCCAGGGGATTATGGCTGATTGCGGTAGTTTGCTGTCTGTGTGGGCAATATAAGGATTAAACGGAATGACCGCATAACCGCCGCGTTTCATCACACTCACTGCCCAGGCGGAATACCGGATCGGCCACAGCCCGTCATTCCTCAACGTATGCGTTACCCTGAATGATGTCTTGTTCAGTATCTCGATCGTTATGCTTTTCGAAATATGAGTGCCCAATTCCATCGCCTGTTCGATACGTACCGTCCGCCCATCCTCAGCACTTGATAGACTCACCGGCTGATTGTCAGGCTCGTAGGTCCGTGGTTCATGTTCCGGGGCATGCCATAACCTGTGACCGCCACGGATCTTCCACTCTGCTTCGCCGGATTTCCCCAATTCCTCTTCTTGTAGTGCAAACAGGTTCGGCCCATCCTTCAGCTTGCAGGAGATTATCCGCGGTCCCACCGATTCTGGAATAATCAGTTCAACGTCGTCCGTGCTCAATACGGTTGATTTCCAACCGTGGTAATCGGTTTCGCTAATCATAATTGGAGCGGTCAGGGAAGTTCTTCAGCGCAGTTATTTGGTACGCACCTGCTTACCCTTCAGTTCTAATACCAATGGGCTCCCTTGCTACTTAAATTCTTCAATCATACTGTTTTGCAAATAGCGGCGGTAAGCGGCGTCCAGTCTCCACGCACGGTTGCAGTAAAGCCGGATCGTGTGCGGACGCTGCTTGCGGTGTACCGCATAGTAGATCTTGAATCGCTTCCCCCGTATGTGCCGGGGCTCCTGACGGTCCACCAGATTACCTAGAGCATGATTCAATCTGCCCGTCGGTAATTTCAATTCACACCGTTTATCCAGGTCCCTTGCGGATTGAAGCACCGTCTCTGTGGCAAATCCCGTTTGGGCCGACACAAACAATATCGGGCTTTTCGGTAGAAAAAAGAATTCCTCCTCCACCGCCTTCCGGAATGCTTTCCGGAAATCCGCCTCAGACTTGTATCCCTTCAATGGCTCCCGCTCGAATATCTCCAGCGCCTTGTCCCACTTGTTCACCAGCACAATACATGCTTTCCCCATTACCAGTATCTCACCCAGGAACGTCTTGTCCTGCC
>CAYQCG010000589.1:0-1718 GCA_964415925.1 uncultured Puniceicoccaceae bacterium
ATGACCTCTACTACACCGAGTGCCACACCGTTCACCACCCCGACCGATAATTCGCGCCCTTCAATACAACGTTCAAATAGCCAGCCCCCTTCAGCAAGGTTATTGAGCAGGCCCTCAACTGCCTGAGTTCCTTCAAGAAATGACAGGCCGACACTGCTGCCCTGGTCGTTTGGCTTCGCCACAACCCTCTCACCGCACACACTGATTATATCTGCCGCAGCGATTTTTGACCCGGCACGTACCCGCATACCGGGTACGATGCAAATTCCATTTGAGAAGGCAAGCTCTTTTACCGATTGTTTGTTCATGCATAGCCTGCTCGACTCGGAATCGCAACCTGAGAAAATGAATCCGCCCTTCTCCAGCAGGCTTTGGAGCTGCCCGTCCTCGCCAAAAGTGCCATGGGTCACAGGGAAAATCACTTCCTCGTCCTTGTTCAGGGACTCTGGTATTGCGGCTTCGTCAAATTCACACAGGCGAACCTGTCGTGTTTCCCGCATTGCTTCATAAACAGACCTTCCGGAAGCCAGCGAGACCTCCCTCTCGTTGGAAACACCGCCGCTCAGGACAACAACTCGCGGTAAAACACTCACAGGACTTCCTCCCATTTCTTGCCAACCAGTAAGACTTCCGGCTCTAGCTCGACACCTGCTGCTTCCTTGATCCGCCTGCGCACTTCACGAATCAGTTCGATGACTTCCGAAGTAGTGGCGCCGCCGCGGTTGATAATAAAGTTTCCATGGACAGTGGACACCTCCGCTTTTCCCACGCTTAAACCTTTCAGGCCATATTCATCAACCAGCTTTCCGGCAAAGTAACCTTCAGGATTCTTGAAAATGCAACCGGCACTGGGCTCTCTTGGCTGTGAGCTTTTTCTCTTGTCCGCATACGTATCAATCCTCATCCGGATGTTTTCTGACGTTTCCTTGCCGGAAGGCTTTAAAACTGCCTTGAGCGCCAGGGCATCCCTTAGTTCAGGAGTAATTCGATATAGGGGAGAGAACTGGTCTCTTGTCAAAGTAAGCATATCACCGTTATGGTCCAGCAACTCCACCTGTTTGACGATGTCAAACATCCATCCCCCCATGGCCCCGGCGTTCATGCGTAAAGCACCACCCACTGTTCCGGGAATACCCTCAAGAAACTCAAATCCACTGCGCCCATACTTCATGGCTTCTGCACAAACCTGCTTCAAGCGGGCTCCTGCCCCGGCTTCAATACCGCCATCGTCCAATACCTTTATTTCCCGCCAGAACGGATTTGAGAGCCGGATAACCAGGCCGTCGAATCCTTCATCAACGACGATAAGATTGGAACCCCGACCCAGCGCAAAGACATCCAACTTCGCTTTCCGGGCGCTTTTCCATAAATTCGCCAAATCATCCGCATTTGCGGGCTCGGCATAATAACGTGCCGGGCCGCCGACTCCTAATGTAGTCTTGCGCGCAAGAAGTTCATCCTCTTTCAGAACTGTCTCAGAAGAAACCGTCTCCTTCAGCTCCTCCCACCATTGTATATCGAGGAATTCCTGACACGGGATATTTTCGCTGTCCTGTCCACCTTTGTCATTCAGCTTCTGGTTTTGCAGCCATTTTCGAGCCCAGAGATCCGTTTCACCGGCCCCCAGGAAAATGATCACCGCCGGCTTCTGAAACATTATCTCAAGTTTGCCCTCCTTAGCTTGCTCCACCGTGAAGCTCTTTACATCGAATCCATCC
>CAYQCG010000590.1:0-1712 GCA_964415925.1 uncultured Puniceicoccaceae bacterium
ACAGGGGTGAATTCAGGATATAAACGTTTGTATACTCTTTTTGGGGAAATGCAAGTTATTTATTGAGAAATTGAGATTATTATTAACGCGTGCTGGTAATGAAGGAGTTATCCATAAAAGAATACGAAAATACCCTTTGCAAAGGACACTCGAAAAAGACTCAAAGAGGAGTCTTTTTCGGCAACGCAGAGGTCAGGTATGCTATACGTATACTAATGGAACTAAATTACCATGACTTGATAAACCAGATAATATGTATTAAAAACTGAATGTATTTGTAATAACGAATGACCTTGGCTGCCGAATACGCCAACCTGCAATTTGACCATCCGGATTTGCGACGGTGGGAATGAGGTCATCATTACCGGTTACATTACGGATATTCATTTGAACTTTCCAATCAACCGAATCGGTTAACAGAGGCATAGCATAGCTGAACCACAAATCTATATTAGTCTCGGAAGGGCCAAACATTGGACTATCGGTGTCAAGAGTCTCGCCTAATTCAGGATCATCAATGACACCAAATCCGATAGCCACCTCATCTTGCCATCGGACACCACCGCCAATTCCGAAGCCCTGCAATATACCTTCACTAAAGGTGTAATTAGTGGCCAAATTCCAGCGCCATTCTCGGATTTCAGTCTGAAGCGGGGAGCCATCCTGCGCGGTGATCGATTTGATAGGCACAATGACTGTCCGGTCCATGCGGCCGCCGATAGTCTCATCACCCGTAACCGCCTGGGGTAAATCTGCAAACTGGTCGATAATCGGCTCCCGCTCAGCAACGAGAGCGGAAAGAGCGGAAGCAGTGTCAGACCTGATGACTTGCTGCCTCGCCGCATTGAACAAGATACGCCAGTTGGATATCGGATTAACGACGGTTTCAAATTCAAACCCTGATGAAACGATGTTTGTTGTCGCACTCAGACCAGAGGGCCGATTCAAAATAGAGATCGTACCAGGATCGGGGTAACCGTCATTATTAGCATCCTCGGGAACAGCGCCAAGGAATTCCGCGAATTCCCTCGTATAGCCAATGGGCAACAAGGTATCGGGATCAACATAATCACGGAAATTACTGAAGGGTTGTGCATCGGCAAAGAGCGGCAACATTCTAAGTTCAGCCTCATTGGCAATAATATCAGGAGCCCGTTCCGCAAACAGTGCCTCGAATCTAAAGAGGTCTGAGATGAAAGATGAAAGATTATCCTCTGTAACGTTGGATTGAGAAGTTTTGTACCAGTTGGCTCTGAAGTAGACTTTACCGTCCAAAAGCTCCATGGAGAAACCGCGTTCTTTGGTATCACCACCTTCGGGAGGCAAGGAATCCCCTGCTATATTCACTCTACCGGGCGAAGGAATGAAGTTCTCCGAATAGGAATAGTGTGCGCTAATACCAGTGACAACAGGGATCTCATCCAGTATAAAATCCGGGAGGTGGGCAACGAGGCCATAACTAAAGACATCCGTGCTGCTTTCTCCGGTAGAGTCAGAGGGGATCTGGAAGTTTTCAGAATCAATCAAAAAGCCTCCTTCAGGACCTCTTGTCGGTGATGGATTTTCAAAAATAGTTGCTTTATCTTCACGGTAGCCGAGGGTCGAAACAAGATGCCCATCGAGCCAGAAACTTTGTAAAATAGCAGCAAATGACCTAATATTCTGTTTAGAGATATTGCCACCGTTAGCAAGTCTGTCCTTTTCGTCCGGAT
>CAYQCG010000591.1:0-1696 GCA_964415925.1 uncultured Puniceicoccaceae bacterium
TACCTCTATACGGCCAAAAGCACTGCGGACGTAAATGGAATCCACAAAGCGATTAACAATAGCCCCGATTGCAGCAACGAACACCGGTTCAATAAGCAATTTGTCAAATTCAAATGTGAAGCGATACTTTCTTCTAACCTTCTCGAAGTATGGAAGAAACAAGCGGGAATCGCCCTCGAATCTGCTGTGCCAGTAATCGCCTTTTCGGTCTCTGAGGAAGCAAATTTCACGATGGGTGGCTATGCCCAGTACCAATACCGTATACAAGTACAACAGAATGTGATCGTAGAACGGAATACCTGTCAGCAAGCTTAAGCCAAACACTATGGCCGGATACACAAAAATTAGCTCAAAAGGGAAGTAGCGCTCCCCGATATTTCTTCTGAGCACAACCTCAACCGGAGCTACCAGGATACGGGCTAAATTTATGATGACTCCTCTGATGAGCGCAAATAGATCCTTCCATAATTGCCCATCTCCAGAAAGAGCTTCGAGAACAGGCATGTAGGGATGCTTGGACATCACATCATGCTCATCGTTATTAAATGGGTTAGTGAATTGATTTTTGATTTTGTCTACAAGTTGTGAAGACGAGAGTTTTGATTTTTCAGACATGGCTATATATATTTATTGTTTGAAACAAACGGTTAATGAATTTTTGTTGTTGAGTGTGAAAATCTTGCCACCCTGGTGGATGATCGCTTCAACGATATAGTCATTGGCTGGGCCTCCTTTTTGCAGGGTCGTAAACTCCTTGGGCATAACCTTGTATTCAACCGTTTCGGAGCTTCCTGATTGGCGTTGCGGCCCCTTCTCCCCTTCTGTAGTGCTTCTACTCATGGCTTCTATCCAGTCTTTCGAAAAGACATCGGCTGCCCACTGATTGGTTTCACTACAGTTGTTGTTATGGAATATCTTTGTGGTCAACGTGCCCATGAGGGTATCGACCATGAGTTTCGCGACTTCGGTGCCACCCGCATGGTAGCGGTAATTGGGGATGTTCTGGGTCAGAAAGACGGTGCAGGCGCGAGCCTGCCGGGCGGTCGTCTGGAAGTCGGCGTCGTATTCGTTGATAAAGAACTGCGCCTCATCAACCCACAGGAAGACCGGGCGCGATTTTTCGCGGATACGCCTGCGCTCGACGGCACGCTGCCAGCAGAACTTGAAAAGCATCTGCGCCATAGCGCCAACCTCATTGAAGTCTTTAAGGGGAAGATCCATGATAATGATCTTCCCGTCAAAAGTGGCGTCCGGCGTCAGGTTGGTTTCGGTGCAAAAGAGGCGGCGCAGCATCCCGCTCAGGAAGGCATCGGCCATACCGGTAAAAATGCTGATGACCGTGCCCCGGGTGTCAGCGGGTTTTTTCGGAAACTCGCTTGTCCAGAACGTGTAATTGCCTTCGGCTTCCGTAAGCCGGTCTTCGTCGAGCCGTTCGTTCTCGATGTTTTCCTGTTCGGCGACAAGGGCCTCTGCGCAAAACGAGCTTGCCCACCAGTCATCGGCCTCGACTTCTTCCAGCGAGTTTGGGCCACTGAGGATCAGCTTGCTCATGTTAGGAAGCGATAACTCGAAGCCAGCACAGGTCAGCAAACTGATGGTTCGTCGTACCAGTTTCCTGAGCTCGTTCCGCCAGTAGGCCGCATTCTCCCCTCCACCCCTCTGTTGTGGCTGCGTGACCTCCTTCTGGATCGTAAAG
>CAYQCG010000592.1:0-1693 GCA_964415925.1 uncultured Puniceicoccaceae bacterium
AACTTATATCATTTTCATACGAGCTAGCGGCAACCAGTCCGATGCGACTTTCGCCCCCTAACTCATAAGTATCGGCGAAGCTGAATCCATAGCTGTAGTTAAAGGGCTCGCGGTTACGAGGACGGGCAAAGAGGGGAGCATCATCATCCACCAGTGCCCCGAACTCCGTGTCCAAGAGATCATTCGGGCGATCTCCGGAACCGAAGCCCAGCTTGTTCGAGAGGCTATTTTCGAAGGGGTAAGTCTGGGTGGAATCGGCTTTCCATGCATTTTCCCTGACACCGACGCCAAAAGAAGCCGAATATGTCCGCCGGTCAGGAAACCGTTTTGTCTGAATGTTAACGGCACCGCCGCCTGCATCACCGGGTTGGTCTACGGAATAAGATTTCTGAACTGTAACAGCATCAAGCAATTCAGTGGGGAACAAATCAACCTGCAAAGACTGACGTTCCGGGTCGGCACTTGGAGGGGCCATGCCGTCGAGTTGAGTACTGGAAAAGCGGTCACTGAGGCCACGGACAACAGCGAACTGACCATCTGCGACACTCAGGCCTGGGACACGGATTAGAGCGTCTGCGACATCACCAGCTCCGAAACGGGAAAGACTTTCAGCGCTGATACCATCAACGATAGAATTACTTCTTTTCCGTAGCGATATAATACCCAAGTCAGAATCTGCCAGATTTTCACCTGTTACTTCAACAACCGGTAATTCGATAATTTCACCATCAGAAGTCAGACCTTCAAAGCGTTCTGTTGTAACAGCCAGGGAATTATCATCACTTCCGGTTTCAGAAACGGAAGTAGAAGACTCCTGTTGAACCGGGATCAAGTCGGTAGAAATCATTTCATTATCAACCTTTGTGACATCATTTTGAATAACATTGACGTCTCTAACCCTACCGAGGGCGTAACCTTGCTTGTAGAAAACAATGGTATGATTTCCGGTTGGAACGTCAGTCATTCTATACCTGCCGTTCTGGTCAGTGAAGGTCACCTTATCCACAGGAAAAGGTATTGTAACCCTTACTTGTCCTATTAAGTCGCCGGTTGTCTGGTCGGCGACGACGCCGGCGATGATGCCGGAGGGTTGTTCGGATTGTGCCTGGAGCGTGAGAGGCAGGGCCAAATGAAAGCCTGTGAGCGCAAGCAAGACGGTGTGTAGAATGGTGCAGCGGATTTTCATGATAAAGAGATGTGACAAAGAGGGGTTTCTTTACAATTTCAACCCTATAGTGGCGAAAGGGTGTAATTGTTTGATGTCCTACACCTTATCGTAACCTTATCGTAACATAATTGTTAGAAATGTGCCTATGAATATGCTTTTTCATAAGCTTTCGGCGTTGTGTCATTGCGTGAAGCGGTGAAACTTGTTCACGCGCCGGGGGTCATTGTGAAGGCTCATGGAAATGGCGCGTTTATGTTAAGCAGATATTTATTATTACTTTACGGGATGGCAGGATTGCCGGCCGTGGTTTTGGAAGCGAAGTTGCAGTTCGAGGAACTGAATCTAGATTTGGGAGTGCCGGTGCACGACCTGCGGATGGCGGATTTGGACGGAGATGGGGCGAATGACCTGCTGGCCTCCCATGAAGCCGGCTGGATTGTGATCTACCAGGAGAACGGGCGTTGGGATGTGTCATCGGCGATCCGGCAAGGGTGGGAGATCGATAAAGCGCAGTTGTTCGACATC
>CAYQCG010000593.1:0-1686 GCA_964415925.1 uncultured Puniceicoccaceae bacterium
TCGGGGGTCGGGCTTCTGGATTCCTTTGATTTCTGTTTGTTGGTTCACTCCTGTATTGGCTTTTTTATCATATTAGCTGTTTATTTCTGAAAAGTGACCGATAACGACCAACTCTATACCAGCCAGCATGAGGCCATGCACTGTGTCTTTGAAATCAGGATTGCGGACACAGAGCATTCTCAAGCATCCATTGCTGTGCAAAGTTGCTTCGACTTACTGGACCGGATGGAATCCGAGTTGAGCCGGTTCATAGAAAGCAGCGAAATTGATGTCCTTCGACATGCCAGGGCGGGTGATTTTGTTAACCTTCATCCCTGGGCATGGGAATGCCTCTTGATGGCTGAGAGTCTTAACCGTGCCACAGGAGGTGCCTTTGATCCGTTTTATCTATCCTTTCGGGACTATTCTGATACCGGGAAAGTGCGCCCCGTGCGATTTTACACGGACACCCATCAAGTTGAAGTCATGATAGACAATCCCGAAGCAGGCCTGGGAGCAATAGGGAAGGGCTATGCCCTGGATAAAATGGCAGAATTGCTGGAGGCAGAATGGAATATTACACGTTGTTTGCTCATCAGTGCAGGAAGCACACATCTGGCCGTGGAACCTCCACTAGGAAAAGAGGGCTGGGCGGTAAACCTGTTCGGGGACAGTCAACGTAAACCACTGATGCTCAAACAACAAAGCTTGAGTAGCTCCGGTACTTTATTCCAGGGTGACCACATCAAGATACCAACCGGTAGTTTAAGGGATAGCTCGATAAGACGGGTCTGGGCTTTAGCTTCCTGTGGCGCGCTCGCAGATGCTCTTTCAACCTCTTTCTTTCTTTTAACGAAAGACCATATCCTGGACCTTGCAGGAAAGTTTTCTGCAAATGCCTATCTCGAATATACCAACGGGGTTATAGAGAGCTTTTGATAGAATCTGTATGTTGTTAATAGTGAATGTTTTATGTCGTATTTTATAATTTATTGTTTAAAGTTTATTTATTCATTAGTATTGCTACTATTGCAAAATGCATTCATTAGTTATTTACTATTACACAGAGTTTACCTAACTTATTCATTACAACCGTATTAATCCTAAAAAGTTCACTATGAGTCATCCCAACAAGCCCTCAACGTCAATTAATCGCCGTGACTTTCTTAAACGCGCCTCTATCGGCAGTGGCCTTATGGTCCTGCCCAGTTACGTGGTAGGTCAGTCATCCAGCAGAATGTCACCAAATAACAAGGTCAACGTGGCTTTCATAGGTTGCGGAGGCAAAGGCACTAGTGGAATGCTGGATTCCAGAGCTGAAAACTTTGTCGCACTCTGTGATGTCGACATGAATCGCGTCGAAGATATGAAGAGCCATGCCCGTTATGGAGATTCATATGCTAAGTTGTTGGAGGAAAAAGTAAAAGCCGGGGCCAAGTGGTATAAAGACTATCGTATCATGCTTCATGAAATGGCCGATAAAATTGATGCTGTGGCCATCTCTGTGCCTGATCATATGCATTTTCCGATAGCCATGACAGTTATCGCCATGGGTAAGCATCTCTATTGTGAAAAGCCATTGACCCACACTCCAGAGGAGGCCCGTAAATTAACCGCTGCTGCGGCTAAAGCCGGAGTTGTAACGCAAATGGGCAATCAGGGTAAATCAATGGCCGGAACCGCGTCAGTCCGTGATTGGGTGCTGGC
>CAYQCG010000594.1:0-1672 GCA_964415925.1 uncultured Puniceicoccaceae bacterium
TCCTGGATTCTATAGGACTGCTGGGTTCGAGATAGCTGCTACGGGTGTGTAGCCCAATCTTACAGTCTTGCCTCTAGCGGGCCAGCCATCGCTTAGACGCCATCCTCACTCTGTACCCCTTGAACGATCCGAGACAGCTCACTCTTTTCATCGACGGCAATTCGAGTGGGAGAGCCACTGATCACCCGCTCAAGGTTGCGGAAGGACTCTTTAATCTCGGGGCCTTTATCCGTGATGGTGTATTCACGAATGCCTTTATCGTGCCAGGACCCCCGCATCTTGAATACGTTGATAGCGCGGGACATCTCACCACGCACCTCTACGTACTGCAACATCAAGATGGTGTCAGTAATGGTAGAGATATGGGACTCCGTAATGGAATGGAGCCCCATAAACTGCTCCGTTGTGTTGGTAAAGAAGCCCGTAATCTCCTCTTGCTTGGCATATCCGGTGACCCCAATGACAAACTGCCGAAAAGAGGAATTACTCACACCCCGGTCCAACGCCGAGAGGGAATCAATAGCAATACGAGAGGGTTTGAACTGAGATATTTGAGTTTTAATGATTTGCAGGTGGTCCTCTAAGCCCGCTGATTCAGGGTAAGCACACATGATCTTGAGCAATCCTTGATGCTCTAAATCTTCAAAATCAATTCCCCAAGACGTTGCGTTTCGTAATAGCTGTGCCCTGGACTCTTCATAGGCAAACAGAATTACCCGTTCCCCATTGGCGCAGCCATTCTCCAGAAATTTGCTCACCAGGAGGGTCTTACCTGTACCCGTTGCCCCCGTCGCCAAAATAATCGAATCTCGAAAGAACCCGCCACCGCACATTTCATCAAGGGTTGTCACGCCTGAAGAAACCCGCACATTTGACGATCGCTGCGTCAACCGCATCGCACCCAGTGGAAAGATATTGACCCCCTCACTGACAATTGTGAAGGGATATTCCCCTTTCATATGGGTAGTTCCTCGCAGCTTCAGAATCTCGATGGTGCGTCGCCGACGTTCACCCTCAAGTACATTCCGCAAGATAACAACGTTATCGGAAACGAATTCCTCCACGCCGTAGCGGGCCACCGGACCATACTCGTCGATACGCTCAGTGGTCATCACGGTGGTAACGCCCATTTGCTTTAGACGGGCCGACAGCCGAAAAATCTCTCGCCTGACAACGGCAGCGGCATCGTACTGTTGGAAAACTGCAGTCACGGAATCAATAGAGACCCGCTGAGCCTTATATTTGCGAATGGCGTACTGAATTCGCTCGATCAGAGCCGACAGGTCGAAGTTGCCAACGACGTCCTGCCCCTCTGGATCCGGTGAGGCATCCAGGATAAAAAGCTTCCCTTCGTCAACGAATTTCTGAAGATCCCAGCCAAAGCTTAAGGCATTTTTAACAATGTCCTCTGGGGATTCTTCAAAAGTGACAAACACCCCAGGCTCCTCGAAATGAACAATGCCCAAGTAGAGAAACTGGACCGTTAAAAGAGTCTTGCCTGTGCCAGAAGTGCCACTAACCAGCGTTGTTCGACCAACCGGTAGTCCTCCATGGCTAATGTCATCAAACACTTCAATGAGGGTCCGTATTTTAGCAATGCTGCAGTTGTTGCTAAGAAAGGGAAAATCGCTTTGAGAGTGTTGATTCATGGAAATTTAAAAGTCAGTTTTTT
>CAYQCG010000595.1:0-1670 GCA_964415925.1 uncultured Puniceicoccaceae bacterium
CCAATCGCTGATTGCCACTGACCCCAAGACCACGCAATGGCATCTGGTGATGGATTGCCTCAACACCCATCAATCAGAATCCCTAGTGGGATGGGTGGCGGAGTTGGACGGTCTGGACATCGACTTGGGGGTAAAAGGCCAATCGGGCATTCTGCAATCGATGAAAACCCGAGCCGCTTTCTTAAGGGAGACGAGCCACAAGGTAGTGTTCCACTTCACCCCCAAGCACTGTTCTTGGCTGAATCAAATCGAGATTTGGTTTTCGATCTTGGCGCGAAAGTTACTGCGGAGGGCGAGTTTCTGTAATACGGCTGACCTGAAGGCCCGGATCTTAGACTTCATTGCCTACTTCAATGACACGATGGCCAAGCCCTTCAAATGGACTTATCAGGGGAAGGCTTTGAAGGCCTAAAAATGGGGGGCGCATTCACGCCGGGGAGTACTAGTCAGAATGACATCATCATAGTTGCGCTCCTCTACTTATCGATAAAAGCTACTGCCCCGCACGCTGTTATTTAGATAGCGTTTTAGCCATTTCCAGGAGATGTACCGCTGAATACGCCGACAGAGCGCTCTCAACAAATAGGTCGTTTTCTTCTCATCATGGATGGCATTTCCTGCTGCACTAATTCTGACGTAGTAAGTGTCACAAAGCTTGCTACAATTGCGACGTTAGAAAGGCTACTTTGAGAATGTTATCAGCAAACTTGTGGATAACATTCAAACTTGAGCAATCTTTTCTCAAATGAGGCCCAATGGTCAATAGAGCTTTAAGGGATTTTTTCCGTAACCTTGATATTCTTTTCCCTGCTATTGCTGGTATTCTATTCGGCACTCTCCAAATCCAACATTCCTTGCTTCAGGGGCAGCTTTCGTTCCCTATTGAATATGACGATATCATCTACTTCAACGATGCAACCAGACGGCTCTCTATACTTTATGATGATGGCCTTTCTGGGTCTATTATTGACTTTATTCAGACTCCTCCTCATTCACTCATAGCTACCTTAAATTGTTTCTTAGGGTTTCTAATCTTCGGCGTGAGAGATTGGGCGCCAGCGGCGTTTAACACAGTCTATTTAGTTGTTTTCCTATATTTCGTAGAGTATTTAGTTAGACAATTAGGCAATAAGCTGAACTGGATCAGTCGCATCGCGCTATTTTGTGTTGTTTTATCCTGTCCTATGGCAGGAAATATCGTCATCGAATCTCGACCAGATGTTCTATGCGGCGTGGCTACAGCGTGTGCTGCTTTTCTATTGATAAGCAGAAAGAAAGCGTATACGGAGGTATGGTCTACTTCCTATGCTTTGGCAGGTATTTCAAGCAGTATTGCCTTCTTAGCAAAGCCCTCCATAAGTCCAATTACAACCATTATTCTGGCCACAGCTTTTATTGTGCCATTTGCCAGACATAACCTTAATGGGAACAGCCATAAAGATGAATTAGTAGTTTCTTCAGCTGAGATGATAAGGAATAAGAAACTTGCTAAAAAGTCAGTGAAAACGTTTTTTTTGATAGTTTCAGCATCTGTCTTGCCCTACTATTTCGTGAGTGCGCAGCAGATTTCTGGCTACATCTACAGGACTATCTTCGGAGAAAATAAAGAGATTTGGCATGTTAACTCATCTCTATCCGGACATTTGCTTTATTACATAACCGGTCCTGGC
>CAYQCG010000596.1:0-1665 GCA_964415925.1 uncultured Puniceicoccaceae bacterium
CATGCCCATGGACAGCTCGGGTATCTGAACCTTGAATTGCTGCTCCAGTTCATCGCGTAGCTCCCGTAGACGCCGGAAACACAAACGGGCAACCTCGGGATCGCTACTGAGCGGAGCGATGGTCATCAAACCTTCTAATTTGAGTCCGCCTGCTTTTAATACTTCCTCCATTAACTGGGGCGTTTCGGAAACAGCCAGGCCATACTTTGCGGGATCATTACCGGCATTGACTTGCAACAGGACCGGCAGAGGGTGCTTTCCCAAATCCAAAGAATGGCGATCCAGAGCTCTTATTAGTTTCAGGCGATCGACGGATTGAATACGGTTAAACAGACTGACAGCTTGCTTTGCCTTATTCGATTGTAAATGCCCTATAAGCTCCCATGCGATCTTTGCCTTGCATAAGGGTTGCTTTTCAGCTGCTTCCTGAACGCGATTTTCACCAACACAGGAAAGCCCTGCCTCTGCAGCAAGTTCAATAGCCTCAGGACCGTGTGTCTTGGTTACCGCCATCAGGCAGATACCACCCGGATCACGCTTGGATACCTGACACGCGGCCTCGATACGTCCACGGACAAACGAAAGTCTCTTAAAAAAAGCAGTCCTGTTAATCGTGATACTCATGGGAAAACCTTAAAAAGTATGTCTTATTTTATGTTTACATTACAATTAGCACATGTTATTAAGCTGAGCTAATGCACATTGAAAATTTCAAAATATTCTCTGATCTGGTCGAATCAAAAAGTTTTTCCCGCGCAGCCAAATTGAACGGAGTAACACAGTCCGCGGTGAGTCAGCAACTGCGTGCGATGGAAAAGCACTTCAATGTCCTGATTGTCGACCGCAGCCAGAAGCAATTCAGATTGACCCGTGAGGGCCACAAACTCTACGGCAGTGCAAAAGAAATCCTCCATCGCTATGACAAAATGGTGAGTGAATTGCAGGAGATGCGAAAAGTCATCAGCGGAACGATACATATTTCAACAGTTTACAGTATAGGACTGCATGAACTGCCACCATTTATTAAGACATTCCTGCAAGAGTATCCATCTGTAAATGTCCGGGTGGAATACAGGCGTTCCAACCTGGTTTACGAGGATATCATGCATAATTCAGTTGATCTGGGGCTCGTTGCGTTCCCCGTCAAGATGCGACAACTTGAAATTGTCCCTTTCATGGAAGACAGGCTGGTTGTGATCTGCAACCCGCAACACAAGTTTGCCAACCGCAAGAACCTGGAGGTGAAAGACCTTGAAGGGGAACGGCTGATAGGGTTCGATCCGGATATACCTACCCGTAAAGCGACTGACCAGATCTTCAAGGATCATAAAGTGGAGATCGAGCCGGTCATGGAATTTGACAATATTGAAACGGTTAAGCGGGCAGTTGAAATCAATGCTGGCATAGCGATTGTCCCGCAGACTACCATAACAAACGAAGTAGAACAGGGGCTCTTGGCGTCAGCAAACCTGAAAGGGAAACAGATTATGCGGCCTTTAGCGATCATTTATCGCAAAGGGCGGGTTTTGACGCCGGCAATGAAAAAGTTTATCGCCACCCTGACCGGCAAACCGTTTGTGGAAGAAAAGAAATAACCGGCCTTTGAAAAATTAAAGAGCCGGGTGGTAACCCCTAACACCCGGCTCTATTTTTTTCGATATAGAC
>CAYQCG010000597.1:0-1665 GCA_964415925.1 uncultured Puniceicoccaceae bacterium
ACGCCTTTAATATTTAGCTCATATCTCAAGGCATTCACCCTTGAATACTATATGCAATAATAATTTCATCGTGAAAGGAACTATACGAAGCCCTCTCTATCTCCATAATCTTTATGCATCCGTATCTTAAACAAGTCCTCGAAACCGTTCATTCACGTAACCATACAGAAAAGGAATTTCTTCAGGCAGTTGATGAAGTCTTACACAGCTTAGAGAAGGTCATCGACCTCCATCCGGAGATCATTGAGCTGAACATACTTGAGCGAATCAGCGAGCCAGAACGCCAAAAGTTGTTTCGGGTCAATTGGATGGACGATAAAGGCAAGATTCACGTAAATCGTGGTTTCCGCGTCGGATTTAACAGTGCTCTGGGTCCATACAAGGGTGGCTTGCGTTTTCACCCCAGCGTTAATCTATCGATCATCAAGTTCCTTGGGTTTGAACAAATCTTCAAGAATTCATTGACCGGACTTCAAATTGGCGGCGGCAAAGGAGGTTCGGATTTTGATCCTAAAGGGAAAACGGATGCAGAGGTCATGCGCTTTTGCCAGGCATTCATGACTCAACTCTTTCGTGATATTGGAGAGAAAACGGACATACCCGCAGGTGATATCGGTGTCGGCGGCCGTGAAATCGGATATCTCTTCGGTCAATACAAGAGGCTGACAGATCGCTATGAACTGGGTGTGCTCACCGGTAAAGACATTGCATGGGGTGGCTCACTTGTCCGCAAACAGGCAACCGGCTATGGTGTTGTCTTCTTTGCCAAGGACATGCTCGCCACAAGAGATGAAACCCTTGAAGGGAAAAAATGTATTGTCTCAGGGTCCGGTAATGTTGCGCTTTATGCTATACAAAAGCTCCAGCAATTAGGAGCGCATGTTGTGGCTTGTTCAGATAGTAATGGCGTGATTTACGACGAGAAGGGTATCGATTTCTGCACAGTCAGGGAGATCAAGGAAATCCGCAGGGCCCGTATTCGTGAATACAGGGAGACCAAACCTAATGCAGAATACAGGGAAAATGGTAATATCTGGGACATACCCTGTGAGTTGGCATTTCCGTGTGCAACCCAGAATGAGCTGGATGGAGATGATGCGAAAAAGCTGGATACGAATGGATGTTACTGCGTCGTAGAAGGAGCGAATATGCCGAGTACTCCCCAAGCTGTGAAATACTTCAAAGAAAGGAAAATGTTCTTTGGCCCGGGTAAGGCTGCAAATGCGGGTGGTGTAGCCGTTTCTGCACTGGAAATGCAACAAAATGCTTCATGGGAAAGCTGGACATTCGGGGAGGTTGAGGAACGCCTGCAAAAAATAATGATGCGCATTCATAAAACCTGTTGTCATTATGCTGAAACTTACGGAGACAACGAATACGACTATGTTACAGGAGCGAATATCGGCGGTTTTCTCAGGGTCGCACAAGCTATGGTTGCACACGGAATTTCCTGATAATTGATCAGCCTTAGCGACTGAAAAAGATTTGACCATAATATAATCGTCACCGGAAAAATGCGCTGGGAACAAAATAGAGTGCAGACATCTCACACATTGCGTGAAAACTACTGCAAGTCTAATACCCAAACCACTAATTGCCACTCTTTATATAGCCTTAGCTGCCGGCTGCTCCTCCTATGCCGACATGGAAACCCCTACTGATATG
>CAYQCG010000598.1:0-1663 GCA_964415925.1 uncultured Puniceicoccaceae bacterium
ACGATGTTGCTCTCACCGTCCGGCCCCTTGATGCGCTCGAGTTCGTTGAGGATGCAGTCTTTCGTCGGTTCTGCAGAATGCACTGAAGCCTCGTGGATGGTGACAACCTCTCCTTGATACTATGTAAGAGATTCAAGTTGGTAACGCAATTTAACTCAGCCGCGCTGAAAACTGGCAGATTTAGCACGAATCAGCTAAGCAGCATCTGGTAATTGTAAAAAGGTACTGAGCATAATGCGTACTCAGGCTTAGCCTCTCGGCTTTGACAAAAGCGCATTTAGGTTGGGTTGGGTGCTCAATCTACGATTGACCATTGCGGAGTTTCGCATTAAACCAACACCTTCAACAAAATACCCGGCGGTAACCAATTACCGCTTGCAGTTTAGAAGGACTCGAGAGATGCATACCGTCCTGACTTGGGCTGGCAAAAAATCTGACAATGCGAACGTGGCAACCCGGCGACCGGGTGAGGGCAATTGAACCTGTTTGGTCCTTATCGGTTCTCCAATTTAGGCTTCACGTCGCCCGACGGCCTAATTGGAGATTCTTGTTATGCTGATTCCAAGACGCTCGTTGCCAATAGGTACATTTCGCCCCTCGTAAATCCAGACCGGTCCTCTCGGGTTTTGCTCACTTCGCAGATGCATACCTTCGAAAAAGTATTTCGGTGGTATTGTGCAATACACATTCCCTAAAATTTCAGAAAAGTGCCACTCGGCTGTGAAATCAGACCGGGAACCGTCTGTAAAAGAGCTGGTCTCCCAAAAATAGTGCGTATTATTCTCCAGGACTAGTTCTCTAAAAAATCCTGGCCATCGATACCGTATCATGAAGGAACGTGTCTCGCCCCCCGCGATGATAGGAATGAAATTCGCCGAGAACACTTTTTTTGTTGGTTCGTTGTCAATTAACAATGCTACCACATCGGTCTTGTTGTTACCTAGAGCGCTGACTTCAAGATTCATCTCGGAATCATCTCTCAACGGGAGAGCGTGCGCCTCGCCATTAACAAAAAACATCCAGAAAGGTACTTCTAACTCGGGCGCTCGAAGTATCACTTCTTTGGTAACTTCTATGTCTCCATTTTCATGAACGTAGTACTTTGCTCTGAAAGACACGAAGTCGTGACGAACGCGGGCATTATCGCTGAATATTTGTGATTGAATTTTCCGGAGTTGATATCTCTGCTGATCGAGCTGTCTCGAAAGCTCCTTTATTTTTCTATCCTCGCCAGTAACAGCGCTGTTGTCAACGATTGCAATGCTATTGCGTGGGTGGTGACGTGAGGCCCGTACTCGAAGTGAATGACGCAGCAGAAATATGATGGTAAACGCCGCCAGAAGGCAGGCGGCAATGACTGTGCGGGCAACATTCTTGTTAAGCGTGTAACGAACGGCTCCTGTGGTGTTCTGGTCGCTGTATTGCACAGTGTAATCGGCAATAAAAGCTTGCAAACCCTCGACTATATAGTCAAATGATGCGTAGACGGGTACGAGGACCACTCCCAGAAATATGGCGAACTGAACAAACTCCTTATAAAAGTTCGTGGGGGTCGGAGCTGGCGACTGCGTATTGGGGCTATCGCTCAGCGTATTGAAGTCGGTGACATCATCCTTCGGATTGAACTGATCCATCGCAAACAGGTCCCCTCAGCGATGGGGAT
>CAYQCG010000599.1:0-1661 GCA_964415925.1 uncultured Puniceicoccaceae bacterium
TGTGCCTTTCCCCATTTGTGTTGTACCCACCCGTCCAACGCTGAGACCGGCAAACAATCTCGACTCCCTGGAGTCCTTGACCGAAGACGAAGAGGAAGCGCCGCTCATTCTGGTAGAAGAAGTAGAAGTTCTGGAACCTGACGAGAACTGAGTTGAGCTCTACAACGTCAATATCAGCTTCAGCGGTTCCGGAATCTACTGGATCATGGTTTTTACGCTATGGCCCGGTAGCGATGATCATTCTGTTTGCCTTCAGCCTGGCCTCACTGGGCCTGGTGATGCTTTACAGTGCAGGCCGGGCGCAGAACCAGGCAGCAGAAATGCTGCTCTTGAAACAGGCTGTCTGGCTTGGACTATCAGTTGCAGCGTTCCTGAGTATCTTGCTGATAGATTTGGAAAAACTAAGACGTTATATCTGGTTTATGGTCGTCCCGGCACTGATGCTACTGGGTATCGTGTTGATTCCTTCAGTGGGGCTGGAGGTCAACGGCGCGCGCAGATGGTTATCGCTGGGTTACATGAACATGCAGGTTGCGGACTTTGCCAAGATAGCGTGGGTTTTCACACTCGCCCATTATCTGGGCGCAATACAACGGGAACGATTGACATTCTGGAGAGGGTTTATGGGGCCTCTGGCAATGACTGGTGGCGTCACCTGCCTTGTATTGTTGCAACCTGATTACGGGACAGCATTCCTCTATGCACTTGTTGCCGGAATAATGCTTTTCATGGCTGGAGTGCCATTGAAATACCTTATACCTGCAGCACTAGGAGCGATTGCAGTCTTTTCCTATGCTGTTTGGCAGGATCCTGTCCGCCTTGAACGGGTAACCGCATTCCTTGATGTAGAGGGTAACCGTGACGGAGGTGCCTACCAATTATGGCAGGGCATCCTGGGATTTGGTGTAGGAGGCTGGGATGGTATTGGGCTTGGTCAAAGCCGGCAGCCACTCGCCTATTTACCGGAAGCGCACACGGATTTTATTTTTCCGGTAATCGGGGAAGAACTCGGTTTTGTCTTTACCACCTCGGTGGTTCTCTGTTTTGCCGCCATGACAGCACTGGTTCTACTTCGTTTACAACGGGCTCCCGGATTGTTCCATTTCCTGCTCGTGTTGGGCTGCCTCCTGCTGATCGTTTTACAGGCTCTCTTTAATTTTGGCGTATCAACCGGCTGTCTGCCCACCAAAGGAGTTAGTCTACCCCTCATCAGCTACGGTGGCTCCAACCTATTGGCGACATTTATTTTACTGGGAATCATTTGTAATGAACTCCTGCGCTGGAACCGCTCACCCCTTAAGACTGCTCGTGAGTTAACGGGTTAAAACTATGAGTACTTTCCTTATCGTTTGCGGTGGTACGGGTGGACACTTATCGCCGGGCATCGCACTCGCGGAAAGATTATCAGCGAAAGGTCACGAATGTCCCATGATGATCAGCCAAAAGTCGGTGGACAGCCGGCTAAGCCGGAAGTATCAAGGCTACACGTTTATCCCCAAGCCAGGTTCACCTTTGGTAAAATCCTTGGGTGGAGTCACAAGATTTGTCCTGGAGCATAGTCGAGCTTTTGTCGCGGCAGGCAGGCACATCAAAAAACTAAAGCCTGAAGTGATCATCACATTTGGAGGCTTCCTGTCCTTGCCAGTTGTTCTCGCTGACTT
>CAYQCG010000600.1:0-1654 GCA_964415925.1 uncultured Puniceicoccaceae bacterium
GAAGCTCCAGACAACACCGCTATACAGGTCCACGGCAGTCGTCCGCTACGATCTGGAAAGTGATCGCGTCCTGCCTTTCGCAGCACCGGTTGATTCTTCCATGGGCAGAATGGCGGATATTAAAATCCAGAACCACATGATGGATATGGGCCGGCCTGATTTCATGGCACAGTTCCTTGATTCGTTCGGCGATGAGGAACTGGAGCCTATTATAAAGTCTTTTATCGCTGAAATGGATGCGGATGATATTGAAGATCTCTCAGAAGAGGAAATACAGCGTCGAGCACTGAGTCAGGCAATCTCCAGCGGAATCAATCTGGAAAGAGCCGGGGAACACATCATACAAGTCTCCTTCACACATCAAAATGCAGAGGCAGCCCAGACTTTGACCAATCGCCATGTCCAGGAATACGAACAGTTTCTTCTCAGATCCTACCGCGGCCAGAACGAAGCTGCCATTCGCAAATTGCGCGCACAAGCTGAAGAGAAGAGACTACAGGTAGAAAGAGGAGACCTAGCAGTGCAGCAATACCGACAGGAGCGAGACCTCCTTTCACTTGAGGAAAATCGAAACATTATCCAGCAGAAGTATGAAACTACCAGCTCGGCTCTCATCAACGCCAAACAAGGCATCGTAAATCTGCAAACACAAGTTAATCTGCTAGATTCCGTTTTGGAAGAGGGCCGGCATGCGTATGAGTTGCCCTTTATCAGGTCGTTCGGTTCGATTGAAAATAAAATCCAGGATCTTAGCCGCCTCAAGTCTTCCCGAGAAGCGCTTTCCCTAAAGTATGGTGTCAAGCATCCTGCCATGATTCGAAATGCCAAGACCACCGAATCACTGGAGCGTGAGTTGAAAGAAGAAACTGAACGAGCAATTAACGACCTGCGCCAGAGATACACTGATCAGAGTGAAGTTATTGCCAGCTACGAAAATGCACAAAAGCAGGTCGAGGAAGAACTCCATAATCTGGACCGTACTTCAATTGAGTATAATGTCTTACGCAGAAATCTGGCCAGTAACCAGTCTTTATATCAACAGATCCTGCAAAGGTTAAACGAGGCGACAATAGCCAGCCAATTGACTGAAACCGGCATGGAGATTGTAAATTTTGCAGGCAGAGCAGACGAACCATACACACCGGATGTTCAAAAGATTGTCATCATCTCCGTCTTTCTTTTCTTCCTCTGCATTATCGGACTGCCCATCGGACTGGATTTTATATCCAATAAGATTAAGTCGCGGGCAGACGTTGAGGTTCACCTGAATAAGGAATTACTGGGCGAAATTCATCGTATAAAAAGAAGCAGAAAATTGGATCTCAATAAAATCGCTCTGAACCAGACACCCGTAGTCGCCAGCGAACTGTTCCGCATTTTTTACAGCAGCGTGGTCCTGAATCTGCCGCGCGGGTTCCCGAGAACAATCATCGTAACCAGTCCATTGCCGCGTGAAGGCAAGTCATTTAATGCCAGCAATCTCGCTGCCAGCCTCAGCCGCCACCACCACCGCACACTTTTGATCGATGGAGATTTACGTCGACCCAGCTTGCATGACAGTTTCGGAGTCGAAAATGAAAAAGGCTTGATTCACTGGTTCCGCAACGGCCCCGAAGCGTCTGCTAGCACCCATCATCAATTAGGCATCGTCCAG
>CAYQCG010000601.1:0-1643 GCA_964415925.1 uncultured Puniceicoccaceae bacterium
AAGGCACTGGCACCATAGCTCAGCCAGGTAGAGCACTGCTTGCTTCGCAAGCGGAGGACGCGGGGTCGCAGCCCGCTGGTGTCACCAACCATGCGAAGTAAAAGCAAGACACATCCACCCGTAAGAAGAACGCGCAGGGCGAGGATCGGCCGCTTCATCACACCGGACCCGATCGACGAGGCCGGCGGAGTCAATCTCTATGCCTACGCCCTCAACGACCCGATCAATGGGCATGATTACTTGGGGATGAGCGTTATGTTTGAGGATCAGCTCGACATTGTTGGTGGGGGCGACACGGGAGCTGGTTCAGACCTGAGTATGGATGATGTTGTGGGCGGGCCCAGCGACGAGGGGTCGTTCACCTTTACTCCCGGAAGTGGGAACGGCGGCAGCGGCAGTATCGGCGGCGGCCCCGACTTCTGGACCTTCGTCGGGATGGCTGGAGCCTCCTCGTCGTCAGGCGGCGGAAGCAGCAGCCAGGGGTTTGATATGACGAGCGGGTTTGTCGCCGGAAGCAGTGGTTTGGGGGCGGGGATGTCTTCGTCGGTTCTCGGCGGCTTCAATCCTGCGACAAGCAACGACCTCGACCCATTGACCCTGGCTCTCGTTGGGCCTGGTGCGATACCTATCCTTCCAAAAGCAACGGGAGCGGCAGTTTCCGCCGCGGCAGGGTCTTCTGCGGCAGTGCCGGCAATGGTCGGGTCTGGGGTGGCAGTTGGCGGAGCTGGGCTGGTCGCGCTCGGCACGGCCGGAGCCGTCCTCACGGACATGTCTTTGATGCCGGCTCGAGTCGAGCTCACTGGAAGACCAGCGCCTTTACACTTGCAGATGCTCTTGGGAACACTCCAGATAAGGCAGCCGAGGCTCGGCCCCGAGGGCATGCTGGGAGAGTCTGGAACTTTTGGAGGTCTCAGGCAGCGGCAAGAACGGAAAGAAGCCGTTATCGGAATGGATATGTTGAGAGTGAACAATTTTGTACGCAGACATCCCCATGTTGAGAAGATTGACATGATGTCCCCGGAGTTATGGAATGCGGATATAGATATTCCCGATGGGGCATCGTTCCGCCAGATTGATCGAGCAATGTCTGTTTACTGGGTTCAGCTGAAGAAGAGCCAAGGGTATTTATTTCATGATATCGGGTACGATCCAGACGCTACGGAGGAGCAGAAAAAAGAGTCAATCTATACCCCTGAAAAGGCAGCTTTGATAGGGTATCCATTCATCATTATCCATAACCCTGAGGACTACTAATGGACTGGCGACAAAGATGGAAAGCTAGTTGGAAAACAACCGAACAATTTCGCGAGGAAAATCAACGTCATTTTGGATTTCTTGAGCATCAGTTTGGGTTCGCTAGCAGGGAAATGAACCCTCCACTAGAGAATGACGGCGTACACACAGCGACACATTATATTATTTATGAAAAAGGAAAGCTATCTATCAGTGTCAGCTTCGATATCCAGGATCGATGTCCTTATGTGAGAATCCGTCAATCACCTGATGGTAAATGGAAGAATGCCTTCTCCCTAGAGAATGAAGATGAAAAGAAATCAAATCCATATGTAGTTTGCGATTCAAGGGATCGGGAATTCATAGAAGCCATTTATCATCATTACGCTGTTATTTTGAGGCGTTTTCTC
>CAYQCG010000602.1:0-1636 GCA_964415925.1 uncultured Puniceicoccaceae bacterium
CGAACCGTACGTATGGTGGTGTGAGAGCCTCAACCTGAGCCTTTTGGCTCAGGTCAGGCTACTCGATTATCTTCCTTATTTCAAGGACGTTATAAAACCAATTGAAAAACCAATAGCTGAACCACCATCTTCCCAAAAGTCTATTTTTCTCCAAACTTGGTTCTGGTAGAAGCTTAAAGTAAGTGCAGACTTTTCATCAATGTAGTATTCGGCTGTTGAAAGCAGCATTGAAGTGAAAATGGACTTTGATAGTGATTCAACTATAACTTGTTGCCCATTAAGGGTTGCCACAGGAACGTCATAAAGTTTGATACCACCCATTGCAGAAAACATAATACGAAAGGTATTATCACCAAGTCTATAACCCGTACCAAAGAGGACATCTTGAAATTGAGCTGTACCCTCGATATTATTTGTTGTGTTGTTATTGTTGTCGAGTTGATATTTTGCCCCGTAGGTATCATAGTTTAACCGAATGAAGAAATCGTTGTTATTTCTAATGCGGTACTCAATAGAAGTTCCAATTCTAACGGATCCTCCGATTAAGTCTGAGTTGGGAATTTGGTATCCCACGTCAATAGAAGGCAGGAAAATTCTACTCCAAAAATTATCTGTAGAGTTAGTTTGACCTTGTGCAACTGAGAAACCTCCGAAAAGCAGAAGAGATATTAAGAAGTAAATCTTTTTCATTCTTCAATCCTCCTTATTTTTTGTGATGGTTGTTGCTGTCCCGTCCCGTTCCGCTCGGTAATGCGGAGACATAATTTCTATATTGGCCTCATTGAACACATCCAAAATATTGGAATTTAAAGAAGAAAGTGCTTCTGGTTTTTTCATTGGATCATTTAGAAAAGCATTGAGTTCATAAACAACATAAAAATCATCTAGCTTTTTACGAAGTACAAAGGGCTCTTTATTGGCGTCTAACAGTAAGGTTCTTTTAGAGGATTCAATTAGTAATTCGCTGACCTTTTTCCACGATACATCGTACCCAATACTTATTTCGGTATGTAAGATTAAATGATCCTTATTCTTTATTGAGTGGTTTCGAATGGCAGCATTTAGCACTTTAGCGTTGGGAATGTTGATTACTTCCTCTTTGTACGAATCCAAGCGAATCCCAAAGGCGGATGCCCCAACAATTTGTCCAGAAACACCATCAATCTCTATCCAGTCTCCTTTCTCAAAAGCGTGCATATATGTCAAAACAATTCCCGCCATATAATTAGAAATCACAGAGCTACCTCCGATGGTAATGAGAACACCTATGAATGTTGCGATTCCTTTAAAAGCCAGTGACTCATATCCAGGCATACTAGGGAGAATAAGAATAATCGTAAGGGCATAGAGAACAAATGTGATGATTTCACTAGTTGTCCGGGCTGTACGTGGGTGAAAGCCAGGGAAGCGAAAATTACCTGTAATCACTCCTTTTGCCACATACTGAACAGAGCTAATCAAATATCTGGCAATCAAAATCGTGATGATGATATTAAATAGTTTCGGTAGGTAGCCAAGGAAGCTGTGGAAAAGAGTCTTTAGAGGCTCAAAGATTAAGTTCATCAGTTGAACCGCCATTCCTTCGGTGGCGGGGATTTCACTTAGTATTAAGACAAGCGAAAAGTAAAGGAATATT
>CAYQCG010000603.1:0-1621 GCA_964415925.1 uncultured Puniceicoccaceae bacterium
CCGGCCTCTCAGGAAGAGAGCTATGAGATCGTCCGTAGACGCCTTTTCAAAGATATTCCTGGCGACAAATTCCATCACAAAGATAACACACTGAAGCAATTCGCGAAGCTCTATCGCGAGAATACGAATGATTTCCCTCAAGGTAGTTCTGATGAGGATTATCGCCGCAAGCTGGAAAAGGCGTACCCAATCCATCCGGAATTGTTCGACCAGCTCTACACAAGTTGGGGATCGCTTGAAAAGTTCCAGCGAACGCGTGGCGTACTTCGCTTGATGGCACAGGTCATCCACGAGCTTTGGATGGCACAAGACCCATCGGTCATGATCATGCCTGGCAGTGTCGCGATCAACTCCGCTCGTGTTGAACCGGAACTGCTGCATTATCTCGATGTGAACTGGCAATCGATCATTGCTGCGGATGTCGATGGTACAACATCCACTCCGTACAAGGTCGATCAATCGGCACCTAACCTGAACCGATACTCCGCAACCCGCCGCGTTGCGCGGGCGGTATTCATGGGATCAGCACCGACCCATAAGGAAGAAAACAAGGGTCTTGATGACAAGCAAATCAATCTCGGTGTCGTGCAGCCTGGCGAACGACCGGCTATTTTTGGAGATGCGCTGCGTAGGCTGACGAACCAGGCCAAGTTTATGCATAGCGACCTTGGCCGGTACTGGTACTCAACTTCTCCGAGTTTGAACCGAATTGCGGCAGACCGAGCAGGCCAGCTTGAGGAAGCCCTCGTACTACTCACAATCGACAAAGAGCTAACGAAATACATCAATGGCATCAGTGATCGTGGCCATTTCGATGCAGTGCAAGTCGCACCAGCCTCTTCCGCTGATGTACCTGACGAACTCGGTGGTGTTCGTGCAGTTGTTCTGGGCGTCGCCCATCCGCATACAGGGCGAGACGGCTCAGAGGCTCTTAAAGAAGCCAAGGACATTCTGATGCAGCGCGGCTCCACCCCGCGCGTCTATAGAAATACAATTATCTTCTTGGCTTCAGAGACCCGGCAACTCGATAATCTCAAGGAATCTGTTCGTGCCTCCATTGCATGGGAGCAGGTGGTACGTGATATAGATCGCCTGAATCTCACCCAGAGCGATAGCTCGTTGGCCAAAGCTAAATTAGATGAGGCCAATGAAACAATGAAAACCCGCTTGCGGGAGTGCTGGTGCTATCTTCTTTATCCGCATCAAGAGAGTGCCCAAGCCGAAATCGAATGGGCTTCTGGCAAAATCCCAGCGCAGGACGGTCTCCTTTCGCGCGCAAGTAAGAAGCTCGTGAGTGACGAGGGGTTGCTCTCTGAACTTGGCCCTGCCCGCCTGGATCGTGATCTTCAAAAATACATTTGGAACGGAAAGCCGCATTTATTCCTGAAGGACCTTTGGGAGTACGTTAATCGCTACACGTATCTGCCAAGGCTGAAAAACCAATCCGTCCTGACGAGGGCCATTCAGTCGGCTGTTTCTGGGATGCTGCCTGGCCCCTTCGCCTATGCCGACCGCTGGGACGAAGGGAAAGAGCAGTATCTGGGACTCCTGATCGACAATGCAGGAACCGCACATGTTGTGATCGATGCGGAAAGTATCATTGTCAAACCGGAGGTCGCCG
>CAYQCG010000604.1:0-1614 GCA_964415925.1 uncultured Puniceicoccaceae bacterium
ACCTCCCGCTGAAGATGAAACCAACGGGGAAACACCCGAACCAGAACCCGTAACCTACGAGGAAGTAAGCGATCTTGTCCTGCAAGACTGGAAACGCGAGGAAGCCATAGAGCTAGCACGGACGATTGCGGATGAATTCAGCCTGCAACTCTGGAACCAGGAAATTGAATACAACAGCCCACGCTACCAGGAGCTGATTGCACAGGACCAAGTCACCGTAACTCCGCTACCCCCTTACGCCGACAATAATCCGCCCAGGCACGACACATTGCAACCCCGGCAAATTCAGGGTGTATTTGAACCCAACTACACGGGTCGTTATTTTTCAGACCTGATACAAACGAGTGAAGGTGCCGCCCTGCTCGTATACAAAGGCACACAGCCGACCATAGTTCCTGAATTTGAGAATGTCCGTGAGCGTGTAGCTTCCCTTTACACGGTGCAGGAACGGCAACGCTTGCTTATGGAAAGGGGTGAAGAACTAAGGGAAGGCCTGCAGACTGCCCTGCAAAGCGGCCAGACTTTTGAAGATGCGGCAGCTTCACTTGAACTGGGGGTTTCCGATCTCGAGCCGTTCTCTGTGCAAGAACCACCGGACAGTATCACACCGGAAAAGCTTAATGCTATTCGCGATCTGGATGTTGGCGAAGTCTCGAGGATGATAGCACAGACTGTAGTCTCACAATTTTACTACATGGAGAGCAAGGAAACCGCTGATCCCTCTGAAAACGCTGACGCCGTCGCAGAACTGGCCAATTCACTTTCCGAATCGCGTGCTCAGGGAGATGGGTGGGGGATGATCCGTCAATTAACGGATGCCCGCCTGCAGGCACTCAATGTGAGTCCTTAAACAACACATCCGGCGCAATCCTGTCATTATCGTCAATCGTAAGCAGATTATGAACCGGGATTTGGCTGCGAAACCATTTGCGTTGCTTACGCACCAACTGCCAGGTGCTCCGGTTGATCTCCTCTTTAAGTGAATCCATACTCTTCTCTCCGGACTTAAGCCACTGCAGTGTTTCCCTGTATCCGATCCCAGTCCGGGCACCTGGGTTATCTTCGATACCTTCAGATTGAAGTTTCTTAACTTCAGGGATCAACCCTTCTTCCAACATCCGGCTGGTTCTGATTGCTATGCGTTCCTTTAGATCTCCGTCACCCCTCTCCAGGCAGCAGACATACTTCTTAGAGGACTCAAAGGGACAAGCCTGATGCGCAAAAGCCGACTTCAATTGCGGGACAGACAAACCGCTGGCAAGGCATCTTTCGAGTGCTTTCCGGACACGGCGCGGGTTTTTTAAATCGAGATCTCCCGTGCCCTGCGGATTCAAGAGGAGAAGTTCCCTTACAAGCCGTTGATGACCCCCCTCTTTTACCCAGTCGTGTATTTTTTCGATAATTTCTCCGGATATAGGCCATTGATCAACGACAGGAAAAAAGAAACTCTTTAAATAAAAACCACTACCCCCAACAACAAGGACACACTTACCTCTGTCCTGGATGTTCCTGACGATTTGCTGGGCATATTCCACGTATTCACCGACTGAATACGTGTGCTCCACGGAGACAATATCTATCCCATGATGAGGGACCCGGGCCTGTTCGCCGGTC
>CAYQCG010000605.1:0-1612 GCA_964415925.1 uncultured Puniceicoccaceae bacterium
AACAGACAATCGCCGTGGCATAACATTTAGATTTCAGAATGGAGGCGAGGTTGGGCCGGTCCAGTTCGATACTCAATGGATCCAGGGTCCAAACGACGATACCGTCATTTAAGGGCGAGCGCCAACAGTATCGTCCGGTCAACAAGGCGTATCTGGTTGGGGAGCATACCGAGGAGGGGGTGCTTGCATCCAGGAAGCGCATTCCTTCTTCGGCCAATTGGTCGATATGCGGTGTGGTGACGACATCTGGATTAGCCCCGTAACATGTGGCACTTCCATAACCGTAATCATCCGATAATATGACGACTATGTTCGGTAACCGTTCAGAGGCGGTTAGAGTGTAAACTATAGATAGTAGGGCATACAGGGTAGTGGTTATTTTATTCATGGATTACTGTAATTATATAATGATCGGGGCTGTTTTGGGGTAATTTTATAGTCTTTGCTCTATTGAGTGAACTGAGCAATACCAGATTGAATGAGTTAGCCAATTTAATTTGTAACTCATCCCGGGAAACCAAATGCAAATTCCCTGGATTTTTACAGACGAATCTAAGAAGTGTTTTCCAGCTTTTGTATGATACAGAAATCAATGGTCAACAAAGTATGATATAACAGAGGATTAAGGTTGCCAAATTTATAGAAACAAACTGACATAATGTCAACAATCTACAAAATAGTCCCAAAATGAAAATCAAGAAATTATTTCAGGTGTACTGGTTTCTGGAATAACCTGCTTCTTGACCAACTGCACAGTCGAACAATGTGATAGAAAAGACCGTAATGGAATGATTCATAAGATATGCAATTATCACTACGCTAAGGACGGCAAAGGCTGGGATAATAATGTGAAAGAGTTCGCTGCTATTGTTCTCGCTCACTTATACTGGAGGGAAAGACTAAGCTCTTGAGGACTATTCAGAAAATGAAAACACTGATGAACTCTGGACGCATCTATAGGGCTAACCATGAGGAAGTTCATTGTAGGCATCACCCATCGGGTATCCAATTTATTCGATTAAAAATACGATTACCAGAACCAGACAAACAGGCTGTATAACTATCATTTTATTATTATAGTTATATTATTATCATTATGAATATTATTTGCAGAATTGAGTGAATCGAGGTTCATGGAAAGTGGTTCGTTCCGAAGTAGGAATTTTACAGCTAATGAAAGAAAGAGAAAGGACCAAAGTGACAACAAGAAGAGAATTCATTAAGGGCGTATCTGCTGCATCGCTAGCCGGATTATTAAATAAATGGACATTGGCCGATATTCAAAGTGATGCCTTGGGACGTTTACTGCCGACACGAAAATTGACGCGGGATGGAATGCGTACGACCGCATTCGGTGTAGGTGGCTGGCACGTGGGCATGATTGATGATCCGTCTGAAGCAAGAGCATTTATCGAGCGCTCACTTGAGCTTGGAGTGCGGTTTTTTGACAATGCGCGGGTTTACGGTAGAGGCCAAGCCGAAAACTATTTTGGAAGATTTCTGGTTCCCAAGTATCGTGATAATGTCTGCATTATGACCAAGAGTTACTGCTTCACCAAAGATGAGGCGCTAAAAGACCTTGATGAGTCCCTCAGTGAGTTAAAAACCGATT
>CAYQCG010000606.1:0-1611 GCA_964415925.1 uncultured Puniceicoccaceae bacterium
CCTGAACTCCGACGTGCAGCCGGTGAGGTAAATTTGCGAAATGAGCTCGCGATAGCAAGCAATGACCTGCGGGTCATCGACGAGCTCATCAGTGGTCTGCTCGACCAGAAACTGGTTGATGAGACGCAGAAGCTCAAGCGCGAGGACATGGTGGTCGCCAACGCGCGCGAGATCAAGCGTGAACCACTGCGCGGCTCGACTAATGTCAGCGACATTATCGTAGAAATTGGGCGGGCGCTTGAGGTAAAATATGGAAAGCGCCAACGTTTTGTCTATAGAGGAACAAATACCGATTTAATTCGAATTCACAGTCAAAACATCACCCTAATTCTTGATTGTTTATTGGATAATGCATTTAAATATGCGCCACCCTTTGATGAGGTTGTAGCTTATTTCTTGCACCACGGCAGCAAAGCTCATCTTCAAGTTGTAAGCTGGGGGCCTGAGATTAGGGAAGACGAGGAAGCACGGATTTTCGATCTGCACGTGCGCGGCGACGCTATTGGCGATGTGCCCGGCGAGGGCATTGGCCTGTTTCACGCCAATGAAATCGCAAAGCTGTACAACACCAGCATCAGCTACAAGCGACCGAATGATGTACGAATGCGGCTAGGTGGCAACTATGAGCACCGCTTCTCTTTGCGTATTCAAAAAGCGTTGTTGGGGGATTAGGCCATGGCGAGTAAGCGTTTCAGCATCCTCGACCACACCTGGGGCAAACACTTTGTCGTCGCGGTGGATGATATTCCCCAAAGTGTCGCAGCTGAAGAGGCGATACTCAAGGCGCAACCGCATTTTCGTTTTAAGCTCTGCCTTACTGTGGAGGATGCTCTAGACGATTTAGAAGAGTGGCATGCTGATAAAGGCGAGGAGGATCGCTGCGGTCTGCTCTTGGATCAAAACCAGCCCTATTTCGCCAAGCTCGACCAAGTCACGGAATTGGTCCGCAGTAATGACCTCTCGGTGAACATCGTGCCGAACCGACATGATCCGCAGGAAGGCCACAAGGCCGGGTATGCGCAGGCTAGGGTACTGCGTGATATCGCTGATCCCAATGATTTCCGCCGTTCAATGCCCATCGGTCTTATTTCTGGATACATCGAAGAGGCTGTGGATAAGGAAGAGCGGATCCAGGACTTGCGCCGAGGCGATGGCGCCAATGGACACTATCCGACCGCATCTTTTGCGAAGAGCAATCCACGGGGTATGCAAGACGCAGAACCAGCAGCTGAGCCCACAGAAGAGATCGAGCGCCTGACGGCGTTCATGTGCTCCAACCTCTACAATCCGTACGCGGTGGCAGCCGACTATATTGTCGAGGCTTGGGCACTCGACGAGGAAGACGTAATCACCGCTCTTGGGCTAAAGGGTGGCCTGCAAAGTATTGGGCCTGTCTTTGCTCAGGGCGAGCGAGCCATCACGACCTCCGAAAGAGTGAATCTACCTCTAAATCTACGATGAATTGGGGAAAATGACTAATTAAGACCGTTGCAACACGGCAATTTGGTGCCATTCACTCAGCGACGCACTCTACAATACTCGAACCGTGGCACCGCTGCCGCGGTACCCGCGACGATGAACCTACCGACCTCCGAGGCAATGACGATGAGT
>CAYQCG010000607.1:0-1609 GCA_964415925.1 uncultured Puniceicoccaceae bacterium
GCTCAACGGATAAAAGTTACTCTAGGGATAACAGGCTGATCTCCCCCAAGAGTTCCTATCGACGGGGAGGTTTGGCACCTCGATGTCGGCTCGTCGCATCCTGGGGCGGTAGCACGTCCCAAGGGTTGGTCTGTTCGCCCATTAAAGCGGCACGTGAGCTGGGTTCAGAACGTCGCGAGACAGTTCGGTCCGTATCCGGTGTGGGCGTTAGAGCACTGAAGGGTCTCTTTCTAGTACGAGAGGATCGAAAGAGCCGCACCTCTGGTGTGCCAGTTATCCCGCCAGGGGTAGGCGCTGGGTAGCTATGTGCGGAGGAAATAACCGCTGAAAGCATCTAAGTGGGAAGTTCCCCCTAAGATGAGAGCTCTCACCGTATGCAAGCGGGTAAGGTCACAGGTAGACGACCTGATAGATGGTCCTAAGGTGTAAGCGCAGCAATGCGTTCAGCCGAGAGGAACTAACAGATCGAGGACTTGGATCGGGAATGTGATGGCAGGGTTAAGTAGGTTTAGTCAACTGGTTTTCACCGGCAGCCATTAGCCTGTTCGAAACACTCCGACTCCATTCCGACCTCGGCTGTGAAAGGACAGAGCGGCCAGGGTACTCCAAGCGCAGGCTGGGGGGAGATCAGCTGGGCGCCGGTCGGACTGTATTGCTACCAGACGAATGTGGTCAAAAGTTAGCAGAATGGCTATTAATTCTAATTCTTTTGGTTTATGGAGACCTAGATTGGGAGATAATGTGTTTACGGGCGCCTACGCTCAGTCATACCCCTATAGCTACAGCGCAGGCCTGTCCACTGAGCTAGGGGCTTTCGGGTTACTTGACGACTGGCTAAAACGTGACCGTTTTGTGTTTGTAGGGTGGTCTGGGCTACTGCTCTTCCCAACGGCCTATCTAGCCTTAGGTGGGTGGTTCACAGGTACCACGTTTGTTAGCTCTTGGTATAGCCACGGCCTGGCCAGCAGTTATCTAGAAGGATGTAACTTCCTGACTGCGGCAGTGTCGAGCCCAGCTAACAGCATGGGCCACTCGCTGTTGCTGTTGTGGGGACCAGAGGCTCAGGGTGATTTTGCGCGCTGGTGCCAGTTGGGTGGGCTTTGGACGTTCATTGCTTTTCACGGATCTTTTGCATTGATTGGTTTCTGCTTACGACAGTTTGAAATCGCTAGGCTGGTGGGGATCCGACCATACAATGCTATTGCTTTTTCAGGCCCTATCTCTATCTTCGTGTCCGTCTTCTTAATTTATCCTTTGGGCCAAGCGAGTTGGTTCTTTGCTCCTAGTTTTGGCGTCGCAGCGATCTTCCGTTTTCTACTTTTCCTTCAAGGGTTCCACAACTGGACCCTTAATCCTTTCCATATGATGGGCGTAGCTGGGATTTTAGGCGGGGCCCTGCTGTGCGCTATCCATGGCGCTACCGTGGAGAACACCTTGTTCCAGGATGGTGATGCGGCGGATACTTTCCGCGCGTTCACACCAACTCAATCCGAGGAAACCTATTCGATGGTGACCGCAAACCGTTTTTGGTCGCAAATTTTCGGCGTAGCTTTTTCTAATAAGCGTTGGCTTCATTTCTTTATGCTGTTTGTTCCAGTAACGGGGCTGT
>CAYQCG010000608.1:0-1607 GCA_964415925.1 uncultured Puniceicoccaceae bacterium
GGCCGTGCGCCGCAGCGTGGCCGAGGTCGCAACCCACCTGCGCCACCACATCGCGATGTTTCCATGATCAGTGCGTACATTGCAGGTGGCACGGCCGACCACGCTCCGCGAACGCGCTCCGAAGGCGCACGTTCGACAGGCCCGCGATCCCACATGGCCAGCTCGGCCCCCAGCGCGGTGCCCTCTGCGGGTCGGGGGCGGGGGGTCAGTCCTTGCGGCGGACGACGAAGTCCTCCTCGTCGCCGTTCCCAGTGCCGGTCCAGTCCGCCTCCCAGGGAAGGCCGGCGTCGCGAAAGGCTTCATTGAGCTCCTCGACCGGGTCATCCACGAGGATGGTCTTGTCCTCGTCCTCGTACTCCGTCTCCCAGCCGACGCGGTACTCGTCCCCGTCCCAGTACTCCTCCGCGTCGGCGACGTAGCCGTTGAGCAGTTTCTCGACCGGCTCACGGTCCTGGCGGTCCTGCTCGTCCGCTTCTGCGTTGGTGAAAATCACTTTTTCATTCATCGATCAGTTCTTTCGCCGCCTCGGTTGGCGTCTTCTGTTGCTTGTATAGCTCAACAATCCTGTCGTCGCTATCACTGATGTCGTAGAGATTAACTTGTTTGCGCCACTGGATCTCTAGGTCCAAGTCGCGAAACCACAAAGCGAATGGCGCAAACAGTTGCTGCTGCATCTTAAGCAGTATAAGTCAGATGTCTTTTTCTGTCAAGGCCCCGCAGGCAATATCTGCACAGACAAGTTCCACAAAGTCTTTGGCCTCTTTCAAACTACATCCAGTGATGTTTCGAATTTCCTTGATTGTCTGAATCTTCTTGCCGGTAGGATAGAACTCGCACACCACAGAAATACACTGACGAAGTGTGTGAGTCCTCTTTCCTTCCACTGGGTATTTGTCCTCTTTCATCTTCATCCAAGCGGCTACGGAATCGTTTCCGGCATGGAGAAGATGAGCCACCGTGTTGGCAGTAGTTACAGCCTCGGATTCCGTCATGCCCTCGCCTGTTGCGAAGTAGTGATCCAGAACCGTAGAGAGCTTATCTGCAAGCTCAAACGCATTCCTATAGTTATTCTCCAGGAGAGTACGCAGAGGCTTGCGGTCATCCTTGCTCTCGGGTCGGCAGAATTGATTGCCAAAATGGAGAATTGATTCGTTGAATGCCATTAGTCTAACCCTGTCTCTCCGTCGATTTCGTTTTGCTCACGCATCCAGTTAAAAGCTTATCCAAAACACTCTGGATATTGATGTCGAAGCTAATGGGAAAGGACAGCACCGATTTGGGGAGTTGTTCCACACACTCTGCCAGACGCCTCTGAGCTTCCGACTTGTTCAGTTCCGCCGCGATGGTGGCGAGACGTTCAATCTCACGCCACTCTTCGTCGGTCAGGTTCTCCGGTTCATCCATGTATGCGTCCTGCAATGCATGGATGCGTGACTCGATGAGACAGGTTGCCCGGTGTACTGCTTGCTGCTGACGTGTGTTTGTCATAATAATTCTTCTCTCTCTTTTGTTTAATTACCAGGACCAGTCGCTGGCTAGGAGTTTTCGCCAAATACCGCCAAGGTCTCGCATTCGGCCAGGACATGCACCAGCCTTCCACATCACCC
>CAYQCG010000609.1:0-1604 GCA_964415925.1 uncultured Puniceicoccaceae bacterium
GAAAAGGATTTTCTCCTTTAAGTTCGAGCAACTGGCCCATCTCCTCTAATATTTCGGCAATCTTGTTTTTATCCATACCTGCTTTCAACTGAACTAACCTGCTTCAGTCCGGCAAGGCTATTGCCGATAGGAAGCAGAAGGAACTCTTTATGAGCTTGCTATCAAGGGGTTTTCCCTTATGCATATGCGGCTCTTTCGCCATGAAAAAAGCGCTAATAACAGGAATTACGGGTCAGGACGGGTCATACCTTGCGGAATTACTGCTCAATAAAGGCTACGAAGTGCACGGTATTATCCGACGTGCTTCCAGCTTCAATACGGACCGCATTGATCATATCTACACGGATCCGCATTACGACAAGGCAAAGCTGTTTCTACACTACGGTGACCTCACCGACTCAGTACAGCTTGTGAAACTGCTATACGACTTGGCCCCCGATGAAATCTACAATCTTGGTGCCCAGAGTCATGTTCGTGTTTCGTTTGATATTCCGGAATACACCGGAGATGTTGTTGGATTAGGAACACTCAGGATTCTAGAGGCGATTCGGGAAACCAACCTGGTCGATAATGTACGTTTCTACCAGGCATCTTCCTCTGAAATGTATGGTAAGGTCCAGGACATACCGCAGACCGAAAAAACTCCTTTCTGGCCACGCTCACCCTATGCCTGTGCCAAGGTATTTGGATACTGGCTCACGGTGAATTTCCGCGAATCCTATAATCTTTTTGCTTCCAACGGCATACTCTTCAACCATGAGAGTCCTCGCCGCGGAGAAACCTTTGTTACCCGGAAAATCACGCGTGCAGCTACCCGCATCAAACTTGGACTACAGGACCTGCTATACCTTGGAAATTTGGACGCCAAGAGAGACTGGGGTTACGCCAAGGAATATGTCGATGCCATGTGGTTGATGCTGCAGCAGGATAATCCCGGTGACTATGTCGTCGCCACAAACGAAACCCACTCCGTCCGGGAGTTCTGTGAAGAGTGTTTCGCCTATCTGGATATGGACTGGAAGGAATACGTTCGCTATGACAAGCGCTATGACCGTCCTGCCGAGGTTGATTTACTGATTGGTGATCCGGGAAAAGCGAAGAAGGAATTGGACTGGGAACCGAAAGTCACTTTCAAGGAGCTCGTAAAGATCATGGTGGACTCAGACATGGAGAAGGCCAAGATCGAATATGAATACCAGAAGGCAAAAGAAAAAGCCGGCGTGGTATGAACCTGGACGACAAGATATACATTGCTGGCCACCGGGGGATGGTTGGTGGTGCACTACTACGCTATTTACAGGAAAAGGGTTATCAGAATCTCGTTACCCGAGGAAGTAGTGCACTTGACCTCACTCGGCAAGTTGATACCGAGGAATTTTTTACCACGGAAAAACCGGATGTTGTAGTGATTGCCGCAGCTAAAGTCGGCGGGATTTATGCCAATGACACTTATCCCGCTGAGTTTATTCATGATAACCTTGCAATCGCGATGAATTGCATCCACGCCGCCTATAAAAGTGGCGCAAAGCGTGTGCTCTTTCTGGGCAGCTCCTGTATCTACCCGCGCAACTGCCCACAACCGATCAAAGAAGCCTATTTACTGA
>CAYQCG010000610.1:0-1601 GCA_964415925.1 uncultured Puniceicoccaceae bacterium
TTCGTTGTTCATGTCATTCCAACAATTGGCTAGTATGGTAAAGGGATGGACGAACTCAGGAACGCGATTCATCAGTCCCTGCGATGTAGCCCCCGAATGATTCGTTACGGATGGCCCCAGTCAGTCCAGAATGCGGTGACAGAACTGCGGAAATACTCAAGTAATGAGAGCTTCACGGACGCCGAGTGGCGACGTCTCTTGTTTGATCGTGAGTCGGAACTCTCAAAAGAAGCTGGCTGGGATGAAGATGAATATCGAAAGCACATCGCAGACGCACGTGACTGTTTGAGTAAGGCAGGATTGAATCCCCTCGCAACCGAAGCGCTTCTCCTCTATAAACACCTCGGCCGGCTGCTCGAAGGTGTCATGCAAACTCCGGATACCATCCGGAAATCACGCAGTGATACTATAGACAATCTCCTACTTCACCGGATATGGGGCCTCATCATCTTTATCGGGATGATGTATATCGTCTTTCAGTCTGTCTATACATGGGCAGGCCCTTTTATGGAATTAATCGAGGGAGGAATTGGATACACTCAAGGCCTGATTGCCAGTTGGCTCGTCAATATGCCCTTTCTGCAAAGCCTGCTGGTGGATGGCGTTATCGCCGGTTTTGGCGCTTTCATTATTTTTCTGCCCCAGATTCTGGTTCTCTTCTTTTTCATTTCATTGCTCGAGGATACCGGTTATATGTCACGCGCCGCCTTTCTGATGGATAAGTTATTCAGTTGGTGCGGGCTGAACGGCAAAAGCTTTGTCCCCCTCTTGTCGAGTTATGCTTGTGCTGTGCCGGGCATCATGGCCACAAGGACGATCGCCGACCCCAAGGCACGCATTCTCACGATCATGATCGCGCCCTTGATGAGCTGCTCCGCCCGCTTGCCGGTTTATATTCTCCTTATAGGTGCTTTCATTGAACCCGTCTATGGCGCTTTCTGGGCAGGTCTTACGCTCTTTGCCATGCATTTTGTCGGGCTTCTCGTCGCAGTTCCGGTTTCTTGGCTCTTCTCCAAAACCATCCTTCATACACAATCTCAGGCTTTCATCCTCGAAATGCCCCCATACCGTATTCCCCGGATGAAAGACGTCATGCGGCGTATGTGGGATAACGGTATGGAATTTGTCAAAACCGCAGGTACGGTGATTTTTGCCATGACGATCCTTATTTGGGCCTTGCTCTACTTCCCCCATCCGGAATCCATCGAGGCTGAGGCCAAGGATAAAGCCATCGTTCGTCTGGTCGAAAATCAGGGACTGACGATCGATCAAGCACAGGCACGCCTCAACAATCCAGAATCAGAAGAAGCACAACAACTGGAAAATACGATTTCAGCGGATTACATGAACCAAAGCTACTTGGCCCGGTTCGGAAAGTCCATTCAGCCTGCTTTTGATCTGGCAGGCTTTGATTGGAAAATTACCGTCGGTGTTATCGCCAGTTTTCCCGCCCGTGAAGTCATTATTTCTACTCTCGGAATCATTCACAGCCTTGGCACCGATGTGGACGAGGACTCCCAGAGACTCAGACAGGTAATGGCCAGGGAAGTATGGCCCGCCGACTCGCACCGTGCTGGCCAACCCGTTTATACGATTCCCGT
>CAYQCG010000611.1:0-1582 GCA_964415925.1 uncultured Puniceicoccaceae bacterium
GGTGGGTATGGTTTTAATGGACGAGGAAATGCACACCGTTTCGGTGCACGGTAAGCTGATCGATCTTACGGCAACCGAATTCAAGCTCCTTAAGCTCTTGATGGAACGAAAAGGCAGAGTGCAGTCCCGTGAAAATCTTCTTGTAAACGTCTGGAATTACGACACCGATACGGAAACGCGAACGATTGACACGCATATTCGTCGCTTGCGCGAAAAGCTTGGGGAAGAATCAGCCATCATTGAAACAGTCCGTGGTGTGGGTTACCGGGTTAACGATGCCTGATCCTGGCTAGCAGGGAAACATCCATGCTATGGGGTATTTGTATAGTTTTAACTCTAGTCACTATCGGCTTGTTCTGGAGGCAAAGGGTGTTGTCTGGGATGATAGAGGAAATGGCACGAGCTGCAGAAGACAGGCGTAACTTTCTCTTTTCACGGCCGGGACAACGCATGGGCGAATTTGGGCTGGAACGGTTGCAGAGAGCGCTCAATGACCTCATCGGAGAAGCGCATGCCGCCAGTCGCCAGGAATCCGGACAGCGCCAGATAGAATCAACCCTCAGGGCTATTCGTGAAGCCGTCCTGCTCGTTGACGAAGATAATTATGTTCAAATGGCAAATGATGCACTTCTGCAACTCCTTGACCTTGAGGGGCCTTTAGTCGGCCGTCGGCTTGAGAGCCTGATCCAGAGTGCAGGATTTCTGGACTATGTCTATGGCGTCAAAACCGGCCAGAAAACAGCGCCTGAAACGATCGAACTGGTACGCGGAGAAGATACACTCTACTTTGAAGTGAATGGTGGCCTCCTTCCGGAGTCTGGAGGTGACGACGAAAAACTCACACTGTTTGTGCTCCATGACATCACACACCAGGTTCGACTTGAAAAAGTCCGGACCGACTTTGTTGCCAATGTTTCCCATGAATTGCGCACTCCCGTTACTATAATTAAGGGTTTTGCGGATACCATGGTGGAGGATTTCGAAGATCTTACACCGGAAGAGCAGGAGCGTTTCCTGCACAAGATTCAGAAAAATGTAGCTCGTCTCAATGAACTTCTTGAGGACCTGTTAACCCTCTCGCGACTGGAGGCAAAATCGGATGCCCTGCACCGGGAAATGCTCCCGTTTGGTGAGTTGGTGAAGGAAGTCGTGGAAAACTTCCAAACACGACTGATTGCAGGATCACAATTCCTTGAACTCAAGCTGACTGAAGAGGATGATACTCTGAATTTCGACCCCATCCGTATAACCCAGGTTCTGGAAAACCTCTTGGAAAATGTCCTCAGGCACGCCAAGGGTTTTACCAAAATACAGGTTACAACCGTTTGCGATGCCAAAGGAATCACCTGTATTGTGGAAGATGATGGTTGTGGAATTCCTGAAAGTGATATCCCACACATTTTTGAACGCTTTTATCGTGTCGATAAGGGGCGTTCTCGTGAATCCGGGGGAACTGGATTAGGTTTGTCGATTGTTAAACATATTATCCAGCAACACGGCGGCACAATTCTTGTGAGAAATAAAGATGAGGGGGGAACTTCGATTCGTTTTATGATTCCCTATCTGCCGCATCTTCAGAGCA
>CAYQCG010000612.1:0-1582 GCA_964415925.1 uncultured Puniceicoccaceae bacterium
GAAATCAAGACCGAAGACATACCTGACTTTGTGACCGACACAGATATTACGTTGGCCAACTTGCACCAGTATGTCTATTCTCTTCCCATATCTTCTCTCTGCAGCGGATGCCGCAACGTAGCGGAGATCGACCACAATGTTTCGGTCCTGCAGAATCTGAAGAGGCTCTCTTCCAGTGATAAAAAAAGGATTTTAGAACTTGCCAAGCCATTCGCCAATCAGACTGTAGAAAACTATAAAAGGGTTTTGGGCTAAGCGCCCGGAGCTCGCATAACTAACGACTCGCTACTCTATTCATGAATGATCCTTCGTTGACTGAGGTTCATGGCGAACTTGCGTATTCGCTTTCCAGCGATCGTGTAAGACTTTTTGTCACACCACGCTGTGGGATGATGGGTCCCGTTTATTTTAATTTGGGTAAAAGGGAAGTTCAGCCTTATTCCCTGCCGCCTTGGTTGCCACAGGACCTGCCTGACGATGAAATCGACTTGATGAAAGTCCTCCGGGGCGATTTTTTCTGCTTACCCTTCGGAGTCAGTCAGTATTCGGAATATCCCCACGGCGAATGCGCCAATCTGAAATGGGAGTTAATCGAGCAATCGGATTCAAAGATAGCCTTGAATATCCATTGCAATGAACTGAACGCTGATATCCAGAAACGTATCTTTCTGGGTAGCGGAGAAACGGCCGTTTATTTTGAGCACGAGATCCGCGGGTTGGACGGCAACTACAGCTTCGGCACACATGCTATCCTCTCCTTTGCCGACGAATCCGGTGCGTGCCCCGTCACAACAGACACACTCAAGTTCGGCCAGGTTCTTGATGAGAATATCGATGGTCCGGAGGCCGAAACAAAATCCAGACTTCTGCCCGGTGCCAGATTTGAGACCATTAACAGTATCCCTGCCCAGGATAATACTGTTCTCTCCATGGAAAACTACCCGGAAGCACAACCTTCCGAAGACTTGGTTATGTTCAGCCATTCCGCCCCCATCGCATGGACTGCTGTCAAGTTCAACGATTACATTTGGATTTCCCTCAAGAGAACCGTGGACTTCCCATCTACTCTCTTTTGGATGACAAATGGTGGGCGGGATAATCCACCATGGAATGGAGAACACTCCAGACGACTCGGCATCGAAGAAGTCTGCTCTTATTTCCATATGGGTCTTGAGGCTTCACGCGAAGATCGTTTGGCCGCCGATGATATTCCCACTTCAAAACACTTAATCGCTGGAAAGCCCACCGTATAACGGAATATTCACGCTGATAATCACGCTGCTCCGGATTTTAGACCCGATCACTAAATTACCATGAATCTGGAAGAAGGAAAGCTCGAAGCAGCCGACGATTCAGGAAAACACGTGATTACTTATCTGGATTTATCTTTTCTGGAAGATGGTAGATAGTTTAGCATACTGAAATACAAACCCCGGTTATCTATGAAGTTATTGAGTCCCCGATACAAATTTTCCGCACCAGTCTTTTTTACGACTACAGCCCTTATACTGCTTTCACTGCTGAACGCTCAGGCCAAGCAGCCGAATGTCGTTGTCATCATTACTGACGACCAGGGCTATGG
>CAYQCG010000613.1:0-1580 GCA_964415925.1 uncultured Puniceicoccaceae bacterium
TCGAGGTGCTGGGGCAATTTGGAGAAGCCGTAATCTTGCATACATGGGGTGATGCCCTCAAGCTCCTCGGGATATGCGTCGGAGGCATCATGATAGCGGGCAATGCAAGTTTGAGCCAGTTTCAAGATTTCATCATCAATTCGATTGTTAAGGATATCCTTTTCCTCTGCCACCTTTGCCATACGATCATTGAAGACCCCCCGGTTGTAGGTGGCCGAAAGGCCAATCACGTGATCATTTCCGGTGTTTTGCACGGGCGACATCGAGTAATAGATCTCATAATCGTAGACGTCATAATAGCTTTGTTCGAATCCAACACCCATTGTGAACGAGCGAAGTGGATCTCCAGCAACATACCCGGCTCGAGTGAAAACTGTGTCGAACAGCTTGTACTCGACACCAACACCATATAGAGTGCCAATTCCACGAATCGTACTCACATCGGTCGCAAGAGATACGACGTGGTCGCGCGTTCCATAGTCTACGTACTCGAGACCCGTTCGAATCTCTAATGGTTGGGACTCTGACTGCGAGGAATAGGTGAAAGAAGGTCCCAAGTTCAGCATGGAGAAACCAAAGCTGAGGTTGTGGCCGCCGTGCACAGGTAGGAACGCAATTTCGTCGATTCTCTTGCGGTGAATTAGACCTGCGTCCAGTGCGTACGTGGTTACCGTCGCATCCAAAACTTTGGAGCGGATCACCTTGGCTCCACCGCCAAATTCATACCTTCCTGCAGCATAGCGAGGCAGGTTATTTAGGTCGATATAGTTCCCCCAGTAGGCGCCCACAGCGTAGTCGTATACGCTATCGGTGCCAACGCTCTCCCCAAAATCATTTACTTCTTCAACGGTGACCGGGCTCTGTAACGCAGCCGTCACCGCTAAGTTCTGCTCCCAAAGATGAAAGGCGTACGTTCCGAAGCTAACGCTGTCATCGGCGACACCTAGTTTGTGAAAAGCATAGGCTGACGAATACTGGTTCGCGTTAATCGCTGCTGGGTTTCGCGTGAGCATGGAAATATCCTTCCCATTGGCAGTAACGGCGCCGCCCATGGCGGCAGAGGGGGCGCTAAAATCCTGCAAAGTGATAAAAGAACCCGGTACTTGCGCGTGTATTCCTGGCAGAACCAGGAGGGCAATCAGGCACCTCTTGTATGTATTTCGTAGGCTCATTCTTTGTACTCCGGCACAATCATCTTTCTTTCTCTAAGAGGCTTATCCTCCGGGCTCAGCCTGCACTTCCTGTTCTTCCCGCGTCTGGTTTCGGTTCATGATGTATACCAGAATTGGGTCTGAGGCCGCCCCTGATCGCTTGTCCAACTCAAACGTAATGATGTGGTCATTGCGTCCATCGTGGTCTAGATTCTGTCCATTGGTGAGATCCGCCAACTTTACGGGAACTGCCTACGTGCCCTCCCCCATGATATCCTGGCCTGCTATGATCCGCTTCATGGAAAGTCCGGTACCCTCCAGGCGGAAGTTTTCCAACCCACGAATCTCGCCAGCGCGGTCAAAGTAGGCCACCAAGATAGCAGTCTCGGGGTCATTATCATAATAGAGCACCTTGCTGAGACGAGCCGT
>CAYQCG010000614.1:0-1566 GCA_964415925.1 uncultured Puniceicoccaceae bacterium
GGCGTACCCCATGCCATCGCTTTGAGTTCCGGTACCGATGCGTTACTGGTTGCATTAATGGCTCTGGAAATTGGTCCCGGTGACGAAGTCCTCGTTCCTGCGTTTACGTTCTTCGCGACTGCGGGCAGTGTGGCCAGAGTGGGAGCGCGTCCAGTCTTTGTGGACGTTTGCCCAGTTTGCTTTAACCTCGATTTGGCACATGCAGAAACTCTTATTACAGGGCATACACGGGCAATCATACCTGTGCATTTGTTTGGTCATCCTGCGGAGATGGATGATACTCTCGCACTGGCGCGCAATCACGGCCTATTCGTTATAGAGGATGCGGCACAGGCTATCGGTGCAAAGTATAGGGATCGAAAGGCTGGTGCAATGGGCGATTTCGGTGCCTTCAGTTTCTATCCGACAAAGAATCTAAGCGCACTGGGTGACTCCGGCATGCTGGTCACAAAAGATAATGCTTTAGCCGAAAAAGCACACCAGTTGCGCAACCATGGCATGCATCCGCGCTATATACATCATCGAATAGGGGGAAATTTCAGGATGGACTCTTTGCAAGGGGCGTTCCTGCGCGTGAAGTTTCCCCATCTTCAATCCTGGAATCGCCGCAGGTCCGAAATCTCCGCAGCTTACACACAGGGTTTGATGGACATTCCCGGTGTAGTAGTCGCACAAGAGAAGGATTGTTGTTGTCCCATGGATGTCCTGGGGGCACAGCACACGGAACAAGAAGACAGGCTAGTACTGCCGATTGAGTATTCTAACTGTGAACATGTCTGGCATCAATATACGCTACGAATCATTGGCGGGGACAGACGCGATGCCTTGAAGCAATTCCTGCTAGATCGTGGCATTCAAACCGGGATTTTCTATCCTCGAAGCCTCGACCTGCAACCATGTTTTGAACATTTAATGGAAGGCAGGGAGAATACGATTATGACAGCCCACCATCTTGCGGAAGAGGTCTTGCAACTTCCGATTTTTCCGGAAATGAGAGATGATCAAGTTTCTTACGTAATTACTACCCTGCGTGAATTCATGGTGAGTCTTTAACTACGCAGAGTTCCCGCCTCAACAGATTGGAGAAAGTCCTGATAGGCATCCTTGATGCCGTCCCGCAAATTTATTTGGGGTGTCCAACCTGTTTCTTTTAACTGTGAAACATCCAGCAATTTTCTAGGAGTCCCGTCCGGCTTGCTGAGGTCATGTTCGATTTTTCCTTTGAAATCTACAATATCAGCGATCAAATGTGCCAGCTCGACGATTGGGATATCTTCACCGGTGCCAACATTAACCAGATCGGGAGGCTCTTCCAGCTGCAGCAGGTGGTGTAAGGCACGTGCCAGGTCAGCAGTGTGTAAAAATTCACGTCTTGGTTTTCCTGTTCCCCAAAATTTCACTGAGCCATCACGATTTATTTTGGCTTCGTGAAACCGGCGAAGCAATCCCGGTATAACATGAGAATTTTCCGGATGGTAATTATCGCCAGGACCGTAAAGGTTTGTCGGCATGGCGGAGTGGTAACAGACTCCGTATTGTTTGCGGTAGTATTCGCAGAGTTTCAGG
>CAYQCG010000615.1:0-1564 GCA_964415925.1 uncultured Puniceicoccaceae bacterium
CAGACGTTGAATCACTTGCTTGTCTTCATTGTTCAAAGAAGCCGATTGAGCTCGGGCTTTGAGCTCCTCTTTGCGAATACTGGAATAAATCCCACCCGCAATGGCCGTAATAGGGATGAATACCCACACGACAGCCGGAGAAAATAATTGTTGTAAAAGTTCGTACATATTTTAATTGATATTGATTAAGATTTCATTTTGTCCGAAAGAGATTTGACTTTTTGTTGGTTGAGCAGGGTCTCATCCACCTCTTTCAGAGCCAGAATTTCTTTATCCATAGGAGTTTTTCCTTAACTTACTCATTTTATGGCTTACTGCCTCACTTCGAATTTAGCCAAAAAAGTGATATTTTGCAGTCATTCTATCATACTCAGAGCCTATGGTTCAATAAGTAAGATAATTATCTAATTTATTGACAGGGTATAGGCACCCAGTTATACTCAAAGTCCGAAAGTTAAACCACGTTGATTTTATCCATGAGCGGCGATATGACAACCGCAAACAACCATTTTGAATAAGGGAGGAACATACGCTAATGAGCGCTGCTTTAGAAATTCGCAACCTCCAGGTCAATGTAGAAGATCAGCCCATTCTTAAAGGTGTTGACCTGACAATCAAACAGGGCGAAGTCCATGCACTGATGGGGCCAAATGGCTCTGGCAAGAGCACCCTGGCCTACACGCTGATGGGCCACCCAGATTATGAAGTCGTCAGCGGGCAGATTATTTTTGATGGCAAAGACTTGCTCGAAATGGAAGCCGACGAGCGCAGCCACGCCGGTCTGTTCCTGGCATTTCAATATCCGGTCGCAATCCCCGGTGTGACATTGGCAAACTTCATTCGCCAGGCCCTGAACGCCCGCCTCAAGCTGGAAGACCCAGAAAGCAAAGGCGTTCCAATTCCGCAGTTCCGTCGTATGTTGGTCGAAAAAATGGTCATGATGCAAATGGATAACAGTTTTGACGGGCGTTACCTCAATGAGGGTTTCTCTGGCGGTGAGAAGAAACGCGCAGAAATTCTTCAGTTGGCGGCCCTTGAGCCAAAGATCGCCGTGCTGGATGAAACTGACTCTGGCCTTGATATTGATGCCCTGCGCATCGTTTCTGAAGGTGTCAACACATTGATGCAAGGTGATTCCGACCTCGGTGTTCTGGTGATTACACACTACCAGCGCATTCTGAACTACATCAATCCGGAATTTGTGCACATTATGCTCGATGGTCGCATCGCTGAAAGCGGTGGCTCAGACCTCGCGCTGAAGCTCGAAGCTGAAGGCTACGACTGGTTACGTTCTAACGCATAAGTCAGGCGTATTATAGATAAGCTAGGTTCGTTCCAAACTGAGTAAGTCACTATTTTAAGGAAGTAAAACCATGGCAGATGCTGCAGCACAGGAAGCACAAGAACTACGCAAAATGCAAACCAAAGAAAGCTATGCTGAAAAGTATGGTTTTCACGTTGAAGACAAGTCTGTTTACAAGACTGAAAAGGGACTGACTGAAGAAGTCGTCCGTAAAATCTCTGAGATGAAAGAAGAACCAGAGTGGATGCTGGACTTCCGCCT
>CAYQCG010000616.1:0-1560 GCA_964415925.1 uncultured Puniceicoccaceae bacterium
GTGGCTGTATTTCGTGGGACGCTAAAGCGGCCTGTGGACTGATTAGATTCGGGGGACAGTACTGCCCTCGCAATCCACACAGGTTATAGCTGGCCGTTGGGGAGCATTGAACCACTGCACAAAATGATTAATGAATGAAAGTTTAGTTTTCATACATTTGCATAGTGGAAAATCAAGGAAACATAGAGATCAGAATTGTAGGCAACAGAGGGAATATTGAACTCAGTCCTGATAACTATGATATCAAAGAAATTATTACAATTCTACAGACCGCAGAAAACCTACTTTTTCCAACTAGCAAAAAAGATCGACCTACTATTAGTTATTCTATAGAATCTGGATCGGTCAAGCATATTATCAAAACAAGTCTTCAAGCGGTTATTGGATTCAACGCCATTATTGGACAAGTTGGATCATCAAATTCTGTTGATTTTCTTGAGGCTCAGTCAGCTCAGGCTATTGAAACATTACAAGAAAACGCAATCAAAAATAATTTTGAATTAAGCGTCAAAACCTCTGTAGATCAGAGTAATGAACTTAAAATAACTAGCAAAACTCGTTTCATAAGGACACAAAATATATGGGTGGATGCTGAATTCTATTTCTATGGTACACTTACAAATGCTGGAGGAAAGAACAAAGCCAATATCCATTTGGATACTGAAGACCTAGGTTCAATAACAATTCAAACTGAAAGAGAATTCCTTGGTGAAAAAGAGGAAAATTTACTTTATAAAGACTTTGGAGTTAGAGCGATCGGTAAACAAAATATTCAAACATCCGAAATAGATAAGTCTAGTTTAAAGCTTGTTGAACTGATTGATTATAACCCAAAGTACGATCAAGATTATCTATCCTCTTTAATGAAGAAAGCAACTTCAAAATGGTCAGATATAAAAGATGCCGATGATTGGTTAAATTCTATAAGAGGTAATTATGAAGCATAGTGTGCTACTTGATACTAGCTTCTTTATCAGACTTTTAAACGAGAAGGATAATCTACACTCTAATGCACTAGGGTACTTCAAATATTTTCTCGAAAAAGATATTGCACTTAAATGCTCGACGATCTCGATAGCAGAATACTGTGTTCGAGGAAGCTTTGATGAATTACCTTGGAGAAATTTACAAGTTGTTCCATTCAACTTTAATCATGGTATTAGGGCTGGAGAATTCGCAAAAACCATATTTGAAGAAAAGGGAAAACTCGACTTGAGTAACAGAAACATTATTCCAAATGACACTAAGCTTTTTGCTCAGGCAGATATTGAAGAGTCCATTACACACTTCGTAACCTCAGATGAGGAATGTATCAAGATTCACAATACCCTTAAGGCCCAGGCCAATGCCAAATTTGAGATTATTAACATAAGAATTCCTTATAATGAGACTTATGGATTATTGGACTTTGAATAAACCAAAAACGAAAACAGAAATCGAAATCAAAATAAGGAGCCGCCAGTTGAAAATCGCGGTGATTGGCGCGGGCGTGTCTGGACTCGGAGCGGCGCTTGCGCTTTCCGAACAACACGACGTACGCTTGTTCGAAAAGGACCCTCG
>CAYQCG010000617.1:0-1559 GCA_964415925.1 uncultured Puniceicoccaceae bacterium
GGCACCACCTAATTTACTTCCCCCTTTATAATAATTGAGACCTCTTGTTGTGGGAGGATAGCCAAACCAGAAAGCTCAATTCTTTGATTATTCTCTACAAAAACCTCTGAGAAAACATACTCAGAAGCTAGTTCAATACAAAAAACATTTCTACAATCATTAACGCCCAATGATCTAGTGCCAAATTCCGTATAGTTACAATCCAACCGACATACACTAGAGCCTCCTAATAGCTCTAGAGTAAAAGAACCAGTTCTAACGTTACCAATACTCGCTTGGCCAAAGCGGATAAAACCTTCATCCCAAGGTGCATTTGATACATCTAGTATTTCTTGGCCTTCATAAACCAGGGAGGTCAAAATCCACTCCCCTTCAACTCGGTCACTCAGCGTAATAACTACAACCTCTTTATCACAAGTTAAAGTTAGAATTATGGAAAGTAAAATAAAAATAAGTAGGCTATTAGAACTTAGAGTATGTTGAAAAATTTTAAGGCCAATCCTCTCTGTATCTCAAAAGGATTATCCGAATATTCATTAGAAGCAGCATTCCAACGGAACTTTCTACTGTTTTCTCGTAATCTTTGACCAGTCTCCGGTAATAATTGGTCCATGCGAAAGTCCTTTCCACGATCCATTGTTTGGGAAGTACGTGAAAGCCTTTCTTGTTTGGCGGAGAGACGATTTCAACTTCCAGTCCCAGTTTTTCCTCCACATACTGGACAAAACTACCGCGGTAAGACTGATCGCCCAGAAATTTCTTTAACCGCCCCTTTTCTTTGTTTTCTAGTGGCGCCACCAGATCTTTTCCCTGGGTTCCATCGTGGCAATCCGCTGCACTTACCTTGGTCAGTTGAACCAAGCCTATAACATCTACCGCAACATGCCGCTTTCGGCCGTTCACTTTTTTATTGGCATCCAAACCTCGGTCAAGATTTGTAAACGGTGTAGCCTTAACACTCTGACTATCAACAATCAGCAAAGAGGGCGAAGGCTCCCGATCAAACATCTTTCGCTCCTGTTCATTAAGCTTTTCGTTGACTTTTTCCAGCAGGCCATTCCTGGACCAGCAGCGAAAGTAGTAGTATACTATTGTCCAGGGAGGGAACCGACTTTCCAGATTCCGCCATTGTGCTCCGGTACGAAGAAGCCAGAACATTCCGTCAAGGATCTCCCGTAAATCGTACTTCCTTTTACGTTGAAAAGGAAGGAATTCTTTAATAACTTCCCATTGGGAGTCAGAAAGCTCACGCCATTGAGCAACCATAACTTCTTGTTTTGTTTCACCTTAAAGTTATGGGCTGACTCCCTGTTTTTTACATATGTGTTAAATCTCAACATACTCTTAGAAAAAAACTTCTCATATGATTATACCCATTAAGTGTAAGATATAGTTTCTTGTACTATCAATATTGTAATTAGAGATATACACTTTTCCCCATCGGGGATAATACAGCTGAACTGTATCCGTCCGAGCAACTACGTTCTATGCTGAGGTTCTTCAACCCACTGGTCGGGTAGCAGTTTGTCCAACTGATTGACCGGGTGTGTGGGGATGCG
>CAYQCG010000618.1:0-1540 GCA_964415925.1 uncultured Puniceicoccaceae bacterium
TCCGCACTATTCGGGCCGTCAGGGTTCGCAACTGGAACCCAGGGAAGTGGTCGTAAAGGACTTGAGCGGAGATGGCCGTGACGATATCGCTATTCTGGTGCACGACCGCCTGCTACTATACAGGCAGGAATGATCATTCTGAGACGAGACTCCACGTATCAACCAAATGATTACGCCTGGCAGCACAGGGGTCTTCAAGAATACTCAAGACAAGAACGTTACCTTCGCGATGAAAGAGATATAATCCGGGCTGATTATTACACAAACCCACGCCTGTATCATAAGTAAACCGCAACCTGTCCATGCCTCGAGTCAATACACCGTTCAGGGAATCACTGTTTCCCTGCGGAATAGTATGGGTGAAACGTCCGTCCGGGAGAATTTCCAAAGTAGCACCACTCCGGTTATGCTGCCAGGTTCCGGAAAGTTTCTGACCCAGTTCAGGATGATCCAAAGGTGAATAACAGCCTGTAAGCAGAATGAATACGGGGGAAATGATCAGTAATAAGACCAGTCTACACATTTTTTAAGTTTGTCCACTAGATGACAGTCCGGGCAACAAGAAATTATTTCTCAATCAAAACGGAGGAAACTCTTATGTCTTTGTTTTTGTTCGGGTGTCAATTCCGGTAAACTGGCAAACTGTGGCGTGCGAGGCAGTGTTTCGATTAATTGGGCAGCCAGTCTTTTAAAATCCAACCACCTGTTCCACTCCAGATCCGGCGCATGAATACAATGATTGAGCAAGCTACGCCATTCGAGGCGTGCCCTTTCAATATCTCCGCTGCGTAATTCGTCATTCATGATTTCCGACTTTCGACGGGGGTTGACGGCAAGACGAGCCAGTGTTTCGGCGGCGCCATCACCATAGTGGGGTGGGAGCCCTTTGTGTAAGTAACCGGGATAATGGGCATTCTTGAAGGTTGAGCGGCAAATGACACCGAGGCGTCCTGAAAAGTCTTCCTGTTCGCTAAATCGGTGCCCTGCCCGAAGGTTAGCGATATCCATCACAAGCTCTTCCAGAGGGTAGCTTTCTTCCTCCAGGGCGGCAGCCATGGCTAAACCCTCCCCGTTCTGGAAAAAACTGAATAATATTCCCCGGCGTGTCGGTTCACCATTGCTTTCGATTAATCCGAGGTCCAGCCACGCTTCAGCAGGGGCCATGACCTGGTTGTTATCCTTGCCAGAATCTTCGCCGGGGTAATTCAGGCTGTAGGCGACCTGTCGTTGCTGTTCGGGAGGATCCAACAAGGCTTGTCCAAGGGAATCAAGATGCGCGAAAACCGTGGCTTTACTGTAATCAAGCCGGGCATAAAGTGTGCCGCCCCTTTCGTCCAGTTTGTGTAAAGTGCCTCCTTTACTCAATTCAGGGAGGATTGGCAGGATTAACTTCTCCAACGCGTCGAGGGTCCACTGAGAACGACGGATTTTCTTTTTCGGTAGAAGCTTTCGCAATTCCTAATGTGTCCAGCGGGTTAAAACCAACTCACCTTCCTGTGGTTTTATACCGATCCTTGCTAAAGGCAGTTCACGGCCGTAT
>CAYQCG010000619.1:0-1532 GCA_964415925.1 uncultured Puniceicoccaceae bacterium
TATCGTTAATTGCTAAAGACACACATACTTTCAAGGCCATTCAATTACGTGCTCGTTATGAATGCTGCCATTACTTAGTAGCAAATCGACAATACGCTCAGGCGATTTATGAAGCGCAAGGCTTGTTAGTTCTAGCTCCCCAAGACACTTTCTTAGCCGAAATCATTAGACACAGTCTTTATGGTTTAGCCTGCTATCGTTCGGCAGGAAAATTTTGGAGCATTTATCCTGATTATCAAGAAGCCAAAGGCCCTTACCAAGAAGCCCTATACTTTTTTGAATCACTGGCTCCAGAAGATTTACTCCTCCTTGCTATTCTACAACATGACCTAGGTTATCCTTCCCCCCAACATCAAGACCGATTGCAAGATTTGGTCAAACGATGGATCCTTCAATACGTACCTGATCTCACGAAATCAAAAGGAATTAGCACGTACTTTCCCCCAAAAATTCTGGTTGGAGCATCTTCCCTTAAAAAAGATTTTTTCCAATTCGTCAAAAAAGATACGGCCATCTTCAACTTGCTGGAAAACACCCGAAAAAAATTATTGATACAATTTCACCAAAGTAATCAGTTCCAAGCCAACGCTTCCGATTTTTCTGGTGCATTGAGTCAGCTTGATCCCTCGCCCAAAAGCTTTGTGGTAGTAGAACCCTCTTTTCAAATTTGGGATGAGCGAACAGATGATCCTATCCAGTATAGAAAATCAGTGGCATACGAACTAAAAGCAATCAGTCTCATTCGCCAGTATGCTAGCGAGAAAAATCTTTCGTATACACTCCTGCGAAGCAAACAATTATCCCCCCACGAAATCGAGCCTTTCAGAGACGCAACTCTTCTTAAAAACTGGCTGATAGAATCTACCCAACATGAAGAACTGATGTTGGTGCCCTTTTATCATGATGCTGTCCAGGAACTGGTGAAAAAATATCAAACCTCTTATTTCATCTGGTTGAGTGGTATCCAGTCAAGTCAAGTACGAAGAGCCAAGCCCCTAGTGCTCGTTGCTGGTTTTATTGTACCTCCTATGCTTCCTTATAGTTTGTACTATGCACTAACACCTCGCCAAAGTTTATTTCTTTATCCTATTGTTTTAGACCTGACCCGAGAAACCGTTGTCCCTAATTATGCGAAGTGGATCAACATGAAAGCAGGAGAAGATCTTCTTCATGCCTATATCTATGACCTCATTGCGCAATTAGGTACTGCTACCACTCATACTCATGCAAACAAGCCCTAGTTCCTCTCCTCCCCCTGGCAATCAACAGCGAACTGCCATATTATTGGTATCTGTATGCATCATTGCTATTTGTGGGATTTTGTATGAATTATTGATTAGTACAATCTCCAGTTATTTTAGAGGGAGTAGTATCCTTCACTTTTCGATTACAATCGGATTATTTTTGTCATTTATGGGAGTAGGGTCTTACCTCTCCAGATATATAAAATATGAACTGTTGCCCTGGTTCTTTCTAATTGAATGGGGCATAGGATTAATTGAGGGATTAAGTACTCTTATCGATAATTCAGC
>CAYQCG010000620.1:0-1528 GCA_964415925.1 uncultured Puniceicoccaceae bacterium
GTTGTCGTTTCCGGTCATCTCAATAACAACACTTTCCTGTGAAACATCTACAAGAATCGCATCGAATAAGTCACAGATTTGTATGACTTCAGATCGCTCTTCACGATTTGCGTCCAGCTTTACCATAACAAGCTCGCGGGAAACAAATGTCCCTTGTCGTAAATCCTTTACATCGATAACTTCCACCAGCTTGTTTAATTGCTTGATGGCTTGATCCAGTTGTTGGTCATCGCCTTTCACTGTAGCTGTGATGCGGGAGAATTTGGGGTCATGCGTAGGACCGACGTTCAAGGTGTCGATATTAAATCCGCGTCCACTGAACATGCCGGCAACACGGGCCAAAACACCGAATTTGTTCTCTACCAGGACAGATATTGTATGGCGCATAAGGGTTGTGGTTAAATACATCCTGATCACTCAGTGCAAGCGCTAAGACGACCTAAATATAATATTCACCCGGCACACTGTTGATACATGTTTATAATATGAATTAATTAATATGTGTGCTGTCTGTTTAACAAGTAACTTCGTATTACCAGCAAATTAAATCACTTATTTGATTTACAGGGAATTGCATCCATGTTTTATCAATCAGCGATCACTATGCAGTCATTAGTGGAAATTATCATTACAGTCGCTGGAGTCTATTTCCTGCTGGGTTTCTGCTTTGCTATTCCATTTGTATTCACGGGTGTTCAAAAACTTGATCCGGCTGCGAAGGGAGCAAAATGGCGTTTTAGGTTATTCATTCTTCCCGGCGTCTGTGCTTTCTGGCCTCTGCTTCTCAAAAGATGGATTTCTGGCAAGAAGGAAGCACCCCTCGAAATCAATGAACACCGCCGACGTGCACAAGCCTCATGAATATCAAACTACGCAAACGTCACCGCTGGCTTACCCTTACCATGGCTGTTGCCGCACCCGTCCTGGCTCTCAGTGCTGTTCTCGTGCGTGAGGTTGTTCCTGAAGATGATTTGGCTGTACTTGAAAATTCTTCCGTTACTCAACTGGCAGACAGTTTCGAACTGGTTCCCTTCAGTCCCGACTGGCCCGTCGGTGTCGGCCTGACCGGCGAACAGCTCTTCATTGAAGCTTCTGATCAATTACTCGGACCTGATATTCTAATTTACTGGACAGAAGGTGGCTCGGATGAGAGTGCGGGTCTATTTACGCGGGATGCACTGGGTATCGGAAAAGGTCTGCTTTTTCTGGGCCAGTTCAAGCAAACTGAGCCTACGCTTATTGATCTCCCTGAAGATTTCTCCGCTAAACGGGGACAGTTAAATTTAATCAGCCTTGTTACGAGAGAAACCCTGGCTGTCTCAAGCGTTATGGAGGTGTCGGAATGAGCGCCACCTACCAGGCAGTCCAATGGGTTCCCGTCAAGAAGGCATACGACGCCCTCCTTTGGTTGAGTGTTGCAGCCTACCTGATCCTCTTTTTTGCCGTCACCAAGTCCGTCGCACCCTACGCGGACGACACCATTATTTTGATGCGTGCATTCGGAACGGCCTCAATTGTACTCTTACAT
>CAYQCG010000621.1:0-1527 GCA_964415925.1 uncultured Puniceicoccaceae bacterium
GGAACTGGAGTTTGAGCTGGTTACAGAACGCAGGGATTCCCTGAACGGCCAAATCGAAGCACAGACAGCATTGGAAGAGAAGATCACGATCACCATCAGTAAGCTGACGAACCGTTCTTCGAATGTAACGATCCGGGTGGGCTCACTGGGTGATGAGACGAAGTCCCGGGCTATCTTTGAAACAATACGCGAGCAAGTAGCGGACTGAGTGAAGGTTTACTTCATGGGAATCTGCGGGGCCGGTATGGGCCAAGCCGCGCACTTAATGCGTGAACTGGGGCATGAAGTCTGCGGATCGGACCAGAATGCCTACCCCCCGATGTCGACCCTGCTGGAAGAAGCGGGCATTGAGGTATTCAAGGGGTGGGATGCTAACCGGCTGGAAGGGCTGGCGCCTGATCTTGTTGTGGTGGGCAATGCGGTGACGCGTGGGCATCCAGAGGTGGAATTCATTCTACAGAGCCAGTTGGAGTATCTGTCCATGCCCGCGCTATTAGGGGAGTATGTATTGAAGGGACGAAGGAACATAGTAGTCTGTGGAACCCACGGTAAAACGACAACGAGCGCGATGGCGGCATTCCTGCTGAGAGCATGCCACGAAAAAGAGCCTGGCTGGTTCATAGGCGGGGCACCACGGGACTTACCGAGCGGATCCAGCCTGGGCGAGCTGACGGAGCCGTTTGTGATTGAAGGGGATGAATACGACAGTGCTTTCTTTGACAAGCGATCCAAGTTTATCCATTACCGGCCGCACATTTGCATTCTGAACAACCTGGAGTTCGACCATGCGGATATTTTCCGTGACCTGGAGGATATCCAGAGGAGCTTTCGACACCTGACGCGGATTGTTCCTCCAGACGGAGTGGTCATCGCAAACGGCGATGATCCAAACCTGGAACCGATCCTGAAGGAAGTGACGTGGTGTCGGAGGATCACCTACGGTGAAAGTCCGGGTGTGGACTTTCGAATTTCGAAGTATCATGAGGACATTTCCGGCGTGAAGTTTGAACTGATTGATGTGAAGAACGAAGAAAGCAGGCAAATGGAGTTACGCATCGGGGGGAAGTATAACGCCTGTAATGCAACCGCGGCGTTGCTGGCAGCCGGCTGCAATACTTCTACCGACGGCAGGAATCTCCCGCCAAACTTCCGCAAGCTTTCAGAATTCAAGGGTGTTAAACGGCGGCAGGAAATACACTACCATAGCGATGCGCTGCTAGTAATGGAGGATTTCGCGCACCATCCGACGGCGGTGGAAGCCACCCTTGCAAGCCTGAAGGCCCGCTATCCGCAACACCGTCTGGTAGCCGCTTTCGAGCCGAGGAGCAATACGGCATGCAGTGCACTCTTCGAAGAGGAATTCACTGAAGCACTGGTCATCGCGGACAATGTGTTACTGGCGCCCGTTTTTCGTGGAGAGATGATACCAGCAGAGCGACGGCTGGATACGGAAGTGATCGCAGAGTCGCTTAAAGTGGCCGGAAAAGACGCGGAGGCATTTGCAAATCTTGAAAAGCTGGAAGAAAG
>CAYQCG010000622.1:0-1527 GCA_964415925.1 uncultured Puniceicoccaceae bacterium
ATATCCTCCCTTAAATCCCTGCAGGAGGCGGATTTCTCCGGCATGAGCGAGCAGGTAAGGACCATGACGAACTTCTACTCCAAGATCAACGAGGCTATGGCCGACATGATCGATGCTGCTGAAGATACCCGTCATTTCAAGAACAACATGGAGGAACTCAATCGCAGCTTGACCAGTCTGAATACTTCTTATTCTACACTGAATCAGGTGTACGGAAATATGATTGCTGCCATGTCGAACGCGGGGCATCGCTAGTCGAATAACAGACCCTTAATTACTATAATCTAGAAAAGCGTTTGACTCATGTCTATACCTAAGGAGCCGCGGCAGTTGATGATCAACCTGATGTACCTGGTACTCACTGCCCTGCTTGCCTTGAACGTTTCTGCCGAAATTTTCAATGCATTCAATATTATCGATGACGGTCTGAAGGCGAGCAATGAATCTTTTGATGAAGCCAATGACTTCGCTGTCAATGCCCTGGAAGCCAATGCGCAGCAGGATCCGGAAAAATATGGTCAATTCCTGGAGGGCGGGAATGATATTCAGCGATTTTCCTCAGACTTCTTCCGTTACGTACAATCCATTAAGGATACATTGGTTGATGTTTCAGGGGGGCATTATCCCGAAGATTACGCCCAGGGAGAACTGGCCGGTAAGCCCATCGGCTACAAGAACAAAGATATTACGACAACTCTACTGGTAAATCGGGGAAAGGGTGAGGAATTGCGGGAGCGGATCGAAGATACCCGGGAAGAACTAATCGCCCAGGTCCGTAGCCTGGTGGGAGATGAACCCGGCCAACTCTCGGAGAACCAATTCAGCGAATTGCTCTCCAACATTTCCCTGAATGTGGATTCCACCTGGCAAACGGTCAAGCGCCCGGTCAATTGGTCGACCTTCACGTTTCGCCATATGCCCGTCGGATCCGTCCTACCGATCCTGTCGAAGTTTCAGAACGACATGCAAAGCTCGGAAGCGGGAATTCTAAACTTCCTGGTGCGGAACCTGGGCGTTGAAACCTTCAAAGTGGATGCCTTCATTCCTATCGCATCTGCAGAAAAGAGTTATGTCATCGCCGGCGAACCCTACAAGGCCGAAGTAACCATTGGTGCTTCCTCCAAATCGGTTTTCCAGAATATGGAAGTCAAAATCGACGGAAGAGAATATGAGGTCGACAACCGCGGCGTGGCTCAATTTGAAACCCGGACCTCATCTACCGGTGTAAAGTCTTACGAAGTAGATATTACGTTGGTAAACCCGACTACAGGAGATGTGGAGACTTACTCCAAAACCTTTTCTTATGAAGTGGGACGTCGCTCTGTGACGGTTTCCGCCGATAAAATGAACGTATTGTACATCGGCGTGGAAAATCCAATTTCTGTATCAGCTGCCGGTGTATCCTCCAATGACTTGCGGGTGGGCGGAAGCGGATCAGGCATCCAGATCAGCGGACGTAACGGGAAATATATGGCCACGGTGAAGGCACCGGGTAAGGCCAATATTTCTGTCTCCGGCGGAGGTTTG
>CAYQCG010000623.1:0-1520 GCA_964415925.1 uncultured Puniceicoccaceae bacterium
AGGTTTGATTGGGTCTGAGGTCTGCAGTTATTTTGCTAACAAAGGGTGTCAAATTCATGGCATTGATAACAACCAGCGTGCGGTCTTCTTTGGCCCATCCGGTGATACCCGCTGGAATCAGCAGCGCTTATCTGAATCCTTGAAAGATTTTGTTCATCACGAGCTTGATGTACGTGACCGCGAAGGCGTAGTCCGCCTTGTTGCCGAGGTGAAGCCCGATGCGATTGTCCATACCGCCGCCCAACCGTCCCATGACAAGGCTGCTTCGATACCGTTTGATGATTTTGACACAAATGCGGTTGGCACATTAAACCTTCTGGAGGCAGCGCGTCAGCATTGTCCCGAGTCTCCCTTTGTTCATATGTCGACCAATAAAGTGTATGGCGACGCTCCGAACAAAATTCCGATGATTGAATTGGAAATGCGTTGGGACTATTCGGATCCTGTGTTTGCCGGTGGTATCGCCGAAACCTTTACAATTGATCAGAGCAAGCATTCCTTATTTGGAGCATCGAAAGCCGCTGCAGATATCATGGTCCAGGAATACGGGCATTATTTCGGCCTGCCCACCTGCTGTCTTCGGGGTGGTTGTCTCACAGGACCAAACCATTCCGGTGTGGAGTTACACGGATTCCTGAGTTATCTGGTTAGATGTAATATCGAGGAACGCAACTACAGGATATTCGGCTATAAGGGAAAGCAAGTCAGAGACAATATACACAGTCTTGACGTCGTTCGATTCATCGAAGCATTTGTCGATACTCCGAGGGCAGGCGAAGTATATAATATTGGAGGCGGAAAGAATAATTCCTGCTCAATCCTTGAAGCCTTCAAGCTGGTGGAAAAGTTCAGCGGCAAAGAAATGAAATTTACCCTTCTGGATGAAGCTAGGATAGGCGATCATATCTGTTATTACAGTGATCTAACCAAAGCCAGAGCCCATTATCCCGATTGGGATATTAGTATAAATCTTGAAGTCATAGTGAAAGAACTAGCTCAGGCGTTTAATCGTCGGAGGGACAGTTTGACATGAGCAGTTTGCGCGTAAAAGCTGTTAGAGGCGCATACTGGGGTGGGCTGGAAACGGCAGGTTCCTACTTATCCACTTTCATCGTTTTCATACTCCTGGCCCGATTACTGGAGCCAGAGTCCTTTGGATTGGTTGCCCTGGCCACCATTGTAATCTCTTTCGGTCAAATTCTGATCTCCGCAGGTTTCGGATATGCCCTGATTCAAAGGGAGAAGGTCGAGGAAGAACACTGGTACTCTGCCTTGTGGGCAGGTTTCTCACTCGCAATAGCAACAAATGTGCTGATATTTTTGTTGTCAGACTATATCGAGGCATGGCTCGAAGAGCCCGGATTAGCCTCCATATTGAGAATTCTGGCAGTGTCTCTCATTCCGATGTCAATCATGGAAGTGAGAGGGGCTTATCTCAAACGTGAGTTTCAATTCCGGCCTCTCGCAATCAGAAGGATTACCTCCACAATCATTGCTGGAGGTATTGGTATTACGTTAGC
>CAYQCG010000624.1:0-1515 GCA_964415925.1 uncultured Puniceicoccaceae bacterium
TGTTTTCGTGTTGCATAGGAGTGAGAGATAAAAATCCGCTCATAAATAGGCTCCAATACATTGATGATAGCATGATGCACCACCCGATCACGAAATGGAGCCACTGCAATAATTCGCTCCTTAGGTTCGAAAATACGAAAGTATCGATAAGGCTGTGGTACATAACCGCCAGAAAAGAGGTCTGATTCTAATTGAAGTAATTCTCTTTCCAGATGAAAGCCAAAAGCCTCTGACTCAGGAGTTGAACCACTGCCCTTTCTTGCCTTCTTGTACGCGCTTAACAGGTTGCTAAAATCTGTGAGTCGAGATATAAGTTGTCCTTTTCGTTTCATTCACTTTTTATAAAATTAAATATGCAATTTCACATCATTACCCTAATGTTTGATCCGCTATTGGGAGATTTTGACACAGCGGAACTTGACAGTTTTTGTGCTGCTCATCACATCTATTATCATCAGTGTGCCTGTTTTAGAGTAAACGAACAAGTGTACTGGACTGTATGGCTCTCTTCCAAGCCGATGGAATTATCCGAGCCGCTTCCTTCAAATTTACGAACTGATAAAATTATCAATCAATTGACCAAAGAACAGCAAAAATGTCTGGAGGCGCTCAGGCAATGGCGCAATGAATTAGCGCTTAAAGAAGGATTTCCTCCTTACATCATAGCTAGTAATGATTTACTTCACCAGATTGTCCTTATCCATCCTCAAACTCAAAGTGAACTGCTTAGTATTCGTGGTTTTGGGAAGAAAAAAGTCAGTAAGTATGGCAAAGCCATTCTAGACATACTTAAACTCTATCCTTCATCATGAGAACGCGGCATGATTATCCCTTATTTAACCACTGGTTTAAAACGCTAGAGTGGCTAATGGAGATGAGTGAACGAATTCCCAAACATTTACGTTTCACACTTGCTCAACGCATCGTAACGCACAGTCTAGATATCATAGAACTGATCATGGAAGCCATTTATACTAAAGACCGTTTACTTATGCTTAAAGAAATCAATATGCGGCTAGAAATTCTCCGAATCCTAATGCGATTATGTCATCGAAAAAAACATCTCTCAGATGCACAATATCGCTTTATCAGTGAGCAGCTAGACATAACTGGTCGCATGGTAGGAGGTTGGATGAAAACCTGATTCCACATTTTATCAAAAAAGAACTAACATGCTAAAGTCTCCCTTGCCATTTCAAAATAGGTTTAATCTACCTTACTAAGGCAAGGGAGGTATTTCCTGTTTGATATCGAAGAACAACAAAGTATCATCTTCACTACTTCGACACGCCGGACATAGGACGGGACGGTACAAGGTACGGCAACTGCATCCGTAAACATAGATGATCTGACATTGACCGTATTGGATAAACGGAAGCCTTGATTGTTGTTGCGGTTATGCGGGTTGTCGTTGTTACGATTCGCTACCCGACAGTTGGAAGCATCATAGTTCCAACTACCTCCGCGTATGACACGGTTCCTGCCTAAATGCCCCATGCCCTTGACTTCCAAGTA
>CAYQCG010000625.1:0-1510 GCA_964415925.1 uncultured Puniceicoccaceae bacterium
GGCAACTGGGAAACATTAGCTGGGAAAGCGGTTACTTATACCGGTTCCTTCAGCATCCGGGGGATTTCATTTACCTCGACCGCGACTTGGACATCAACGAATGGGTGGTCAATCCGGAATTCACCAATCAGATCGACCTCATTAGGCACATCCATTCCGCCTATACCCAATTTTCCGGGCAGGTGGGGAAGCTATCGTTCACGGCCGGTATCCGACTGGAGTACTTTGATCGGGAGGTAGGCCTGGCAATTCCCGATACGACCTTTTTGCTCAGGCAATTTAACCCCTTTCCTTCCGTCAATCTGCAATACGATCTAGGCGAAGGGTTGAGCGTAAAAGGGGGATACAGCCGCCGGATCCAACGCACGACCACTTTCACGCTGACCCCCTTCCCGGAGCGGGAACATTCTGAAACCCTCGAACAGGGCGATGCCGAGCTGCTGCCCGAATTTATCGATCTGGCTGAGCTGGGGATCGTCAAGAATTGGGAAAAACACTCCGCCTATGCCACCCTCTACTGGCGCCACGTAGGGAATCTCATAAACCGAGTGAACACGATCTTCAACGATACCATTCTCAACCGGATTTATACCAATGTAGGCGACGGCCGGGCGATCGGCCTCGAGCTGGGTACCGCGCTCACCCCGACATCCTGGTGGAAGATTTACCTGGGTGGAAACGTGTACAGTTACCGCATCAAGGGAATGCTATTTGAAGATGAGATCAATACCTCAAGCACGATCTTTTCTATAAATGCCAATACCACCTTCGACATTTTGCCCACTTTGACCGCTCAACTGGCTTTCAAATATCTGTCAGAAAGAATTACTGCCCAGGGACGGGATTCTCGTTTTTACAACCCCAGTCTGACCCTTCGGAAAACCTTCCTGGATGGAAAGCTGGCACTGACCTTCCAGTGGCTGAATATGGATATGGGACTGCTTGAATCCAATGAGCAACGGATCACCACCTTTCGCGAAGACTTTTTCACCACCACCAACTACATCAAAGAAGTCGATATTCTGATGCTCGGCTTGTCCTTTCAATTGAATCAGCCTTCAAAAAGCATGAAGTTATTGAAGAGCGAATTTGGCGATCCGGAGTTTTAATGGCTTGATGGATAAAGGACGCCAGATACCAGTCCTAAGAACAGTAGCCCTCTGAAATCAGTGGATCTATCCGTCTAATAATTAGAGAGCCTGTTTGGGATTCCCTTAATTGGCTGCAACCGGCAAGCGAACTTAGGGTTGATCTTTTCTTCTTCGTTTACTTGGCGGCTCCATTGCGTACTTTGCGGTGAACGGGGAACCTCACCTATAAACCGCGAAGAACGCTACGAAGACGCTAAGGGCGCAAAGGTTTTAGTAATAAAAGAACTTGTCCACAAGATGGATTCTCTATACATCTATCGTCTAAGAAAACTCATCCCGTGGTTTGCGTAAGGTCCGTTACATAAAATATTCTATGTGCGGTTTTGGTGTCTTGAGCAGAAGCAAAAGATGGAGCAGGT